>NZ_JBQHWA010000009.1:0-107399 GCF_052064225.1 Blautia massiliensis (ex Liu et al. 2021)
AGGGACTGCGATGGCATAAATTGCTATTTTGTTAGCTGAAATATTGAATTTTTAAGGTGCGAAGCCCATTTGGGGTATGGGAAGTCTTAGTATATAAAAAAATAAATGAAAACAGACAAAAATGAGAAAAATCATATAATAGCTGCATCTGAAATATAAAAATAATATAGATAGCATATGTAAAAGAGATAATAGACATCGCGATGCTTAAGTGCTATAATGCTTTCGACTCTTAGGAGGGAATAAATTTTGCCATTTCAGGCAGATTACGGACGGTGAAGATATGACTGTAAAAGCAAGAATGCTGAAGCTTCTGGAGCAGCACGAGAATGAACTGATATCCGGAGAGGCGGCAGCAGCAGAACTAAACTGCACACGGGCAGCCATCTGGAAAGCTGTGAAATCCCTTCGTGAAGAGGGATATACCATAGAAGCTGGACCAAACAAAGGCTATGTGCTTCGAGGAGGCAGCCGTTTATCGGAAGAAGGAATACGGCTTTACCTCGATCATACGGATGTCCCTGTAAAAATATACAGAGAACTGGATTCTACAAACCGGGCAGCCAAGGAGGCTGCATTTTCAGGAGAAGCAGGTCATGGTGCACTGATACTGGCGCGCAGACAGAAAAGCGGAAGAGGCCGAAGAGGCCGAAGTTTTTATTCTCCTGAAAATGCAGGACTTTATATGAGTATCGTTCTAAGACCTGACCGAACTCTGAAGGAAGGACTCCTGATCACTACAGCGGCGGCAACTGCAGTGTGCCGTGCAGTGAAGAAAATCTGCGGGATCGACCTTGGGATCAAATGGGTCAATGATCTGTATTTTCATAATAAGAAAGTGTGTGGGATACTGACAGAGGCTGTTACAGACTTTGAAAGCGGGAACATTGAGTTTGCAGTTGTAGGAATTGGTTTGAATCTGTATATGCCGGAAGATGGGTTTCCTGAAGATATACAGGAAACGGCTGGAGCATTATTTGAAAACAGGAATGACGCAGAGCATATAAACTGCAGTATTCTTGTGGCGGAGATCGTCAATCAGCTTCTCATGGAAGTGGAGACTCCGGGACTTTCCAGAGAATATACAGAAAATAATATCATTCCTGGAAACATGATCGTGATCACAGACGGACAGTGTACAAGGGAAGCTTATGCAGAATCCATAGCACCAGATGGAAGGCTTCTTGTGAGAGAACAGGATGGTTCAGAAACCCTGTTTTCTTATGGAGAAGTATCTGTACGCAGGAAGTCGGATCAAGGTTAATTGAAATGAATTGTATATTTTGCATAAAAAACAGATTCTTTTTTGTGCAAAACAGGCAAAAATAATATTGACATTCTGGAAATGCGGAGTAAAATAAAGTCAACTACAAGGCGTGGTCATACCAATTATAAAAAGATACGATCAGCGCCAAGAGAAAAGGAGGGAGAAAAACGGGAGATTTATCAAGTACACTGGCAGAAGAACTAAACAGTAAGACAGCCTTTACCATTCCGGTGTTTGGTGGAATACCAATTGCAGAATGCGTGGTAGTCACATGGGTCATCATGGCGGTTCTTGTGATTCTGTCTCTGATCTTAGTTCGGAATCTCAGTGTGGAAAATCCGGGTAAGAAGCAGCTGCTTCTGGAGACCGGGGTAAGTTTTCTTCAGGATTTCTTCATGGGTATCCTTGGAGAAGAAGGCAAACAGTATGTGCCTTATTTGATGTCAACCGTAATTTACATCGGAATAGCCAATATCGCAGGCGTATTTGGTTTTACACCACCAACGAAGGACATGAATGTTACCATTGCGCTGGCGCTGATGAGCATTATTCTGATCGAGTATGCAGGCTTTCATAAAAGGGGACTGAAGGGTTTCCTGAAAAGCTTTGCGGAGCCGGTTCCGATCATGCTTCCGATCAACATTCTGGAAATAGCGATCAGACCTACATCTCTCTGCATGCGGTTGTTCGGTAATGTTCTGGGAAGCTTCGTAGTTATGAAGCTGCTGGAGTTTGTTTGTCCGGCCATTCTTCCCATACCATTCAGCCTGTATTTTGATTTCTTCGACGGATTCATACAGGCGTATGTATTTGTATTCTTAACATCCTTGTTCATTAAGGAAGCAATTGAGTAGTGAAGCGGAAGATCCGCTTGATCTAAAAATGAAAAAAATTGTATTTTACAGGAGGAAAAAACTATGTTAATCGCAATTGGTGCAGCTATCGCAGTTCTTACAGGTATTGGAGCAGGTATTGGTATCGGTCTTGCAACATCTAAAGCAGTAGAAGCTATCGCAAGACAGCCAGAGGCAGAGAGCAAGATCAGTAAAGCACTTCTTCTTGGATGTGCTCTTGCAGAGGCAACAGCTATTTACGGTTTCGTAATCGGTCTTCTGATCATCATCATGCTTGGCTAATAGGTAAAGACGAGATACTAATTCAGGATTAAGAGAGGCAGGTGGACCAGGTGATTAAAATTGATATCAACCTTGTCTTTACTATTATAAACCTGATCGTTCTTTATCTTTTAATGAAGAAGTTCCTTTTCGGCCCGATCATTGGTGTTATGGAGAAGAGAAAAGCCATGATCGATGAGCAGTTTGCTTCAGCAGAGAAGACAACCACTGAAGCAAACCAGCTGAAAGGACAGTATGAGGATGCACTGAAATCTGCGAAGGAGGAATCCTTCAGTATTGTAGAGCAGGCTAAGGACGAGGCAAAAGTACAGGCAGACAGCATCGTGAAGAGAGCTAATGATCAGGCTGGTCAGATTCTTGAGAAAGCAAGAAGAGATATCAGCACTGAGCAGGAAGCTGCTATGAAAGCGATGGAAGGCAAAGTGGCTGAGCTGGCAATGGATGCAGCATCCAGAATCATGGGAAAAAAGAACGACGAAGCACAGGATATGTCCCTATATGACCAGTTTTTAGAAGGAGCAGGTGATCCTCATGACAGAGACGTCCATTAATTATGCAAAAGCATTATACGGTCTTTCTGTCCCGGGGGAGGCAATCTGCGAAACAGGAAGGATTTTTAAGAATACACCTGAGATAGGTAAGATGCTTGAAAATCCACTTGTTTCCCTCAAAGAAAAAGAACAGGTAATAGAGCGGGTTTTTCCGCAGGAAATGAAGAGTTTTCTTAAAGTAACGTGTAAGTATCAGAAGATTGACAGAATCGGAGAGATCCTTGAAGCTTATGATGCTTACAGCCGGGAACAGAAAGGAATTCTCAAGGCAGAGCTTCTTTATGTAACACGTCCTGCCGAAGAGCAGGAAAATAAGATGAAGGAGTTTCTCCGTAGCCAGTTTTCTGCCAGAGAAGTGGAACTTACCCTTACAGAGGATAAAAGCCTTGTAGGTGGATTTGTTCTCAGGGCAGGAGATCGTGAGTACGACTGGAGCCTCATCGGACGTTATAAGAAACTGAAACAGAAATTAACCCGGAGGTGAAATTGAATTGGGTGCAATAAATCCAGATGAAATCATTTCGATTCTCAAGGAAGAAATAAAGAACTATGACGAAATCAGCAAGGACCAGGAAGTAGGCACTGTCATCTCCGTGGGAGATGGTATCGCAACTGTTTATGGCATCGATCATGCCATGTACGGTGAGGTCGTGACCTTCGAGAATGGTCTGAAAGGTATGGTACAGGATGTCCGTGCCAACAGCATGGGATGTATTCTTTTCGGAAAGGATACAGGAATCAAGGAAGGCACCAAGGTTGCCAGAACTGGCAAGCAGGCAGGTATTCCGGTAGGGGATAAATTTATCGGAAGAATCGTGAACGCACTTGGTGAGCCTATTGATGGAAAGGGAGAGATCCAGGCAGAGGAATACCGCCCGATCGAGAACCCGGCTCCTGGAATCATCGACCGTAAGTCTGTAACTGTACCTCTGGAAACAGGAATCCTTTCCATTGATTCCATGTTCCCGATCGGCCGTGGACAGCGAGAGCTGATCATCGGCGACAGACAGACAGGTAAAACATCCATCGCAACCGATACGATCATCAACCAGAAAGGTAAGGATGTGATCTGTATCTATGTTGCCATCGGACAGAAAGCTTCTACCGTTGCAAAGGTAGTTTCCAATCTTGAAAAATACGGTGCAATGGAGTATACAACCGTATTCTCCGCAACAGCCAGCGACTGTGCACCGCTTCAGTATATTGCTCCTTATGCTGGTACTGCTCTTGCAGAGTATTTCATGTATCAGGGTAAAGACGTACTGATCGTATATGATGATCTTTCCAAGCATGCAGTGGCATATCGTGCATTGTCACTTCTGCTTGAGCGTTCTCCGGGACGTGAGGCATATCCTGGTGACGTATTCTATCTTCATTCCAGACTTCTGGAGCGTTCCAGCCGTCTGAGTGAGGAGGCTGGCGGCGGATCCATTACGGCACTTCCGATCATCGAGACACAGGCCGGTGATGTATCTGCATACATTCCTACAAACGTAATTTCCATCACAGATGGTCAGATCTTCCTGGAAAGTGATCTGTTCTTCTCAGGTATGCGTCCGGCAGTCAATGTTGGTCTTTCCGTATCCCGTGTTGGTGGTGCTGCACAGACCAAGGCTATGAAGAAAGCTTCCGGTAGTGTACGTATCGACCTGGCACAGTACAGAGAGATGGAAGTGTTCACCCAGTTCAGTTCAGATCTGGATGAGGCTACAACTGCACAGCTGAAATACGGAAGCTGTCTGATGGAGCTTCTGAAACAGCCGCTCTGCAGCCCGTTAAGTCTTCATCAGCAGGTAATTACTCTCTGCGTTGCGACTCACAAGCTGATGGTAGATGTAGAAAAGAAAGAGATCAAGAAATATCAGAAGGATCTTCTGGAGTACTTTGATAATGTATATCCTGAGATCGGCAAAGAGATCGAGACTACAAAGCAGCTCTCTGATGAGCTTGTAGAGAAAATCGTAAAGGCGGCAGAAGAATTCAGAGATAAGAGCAGGTAGGTGTTGATATGGCAAATGCAAAAGAAATACAGACTCGTATGAAAAGCATTCAGGACACCATGAAGATCACCAATGCGATGTACATGATTTCTTCTTCCAAGATGCAGAAGGCCAAGAAGATCCTGCAGGACACGGAACCATATTTCTATAATATGCAGGCTGCCATTGCCAGGATCCTCCGTCATATGCCGGACATCCAGCATCCTTTCTTCAGTGAGCGTCATCTTGTTCCGAAGGATGAAAGAAAGGTAGGTACCATTGTCATTACAGGTGATAAAGGTATGGCTGGTGCATACAATCATAATGTACAGAAAATGACAGAAGATTTCATGGAAGAGGTACCGGGACATCACAAGCTGTATGTCCTTGGTATGGTAGGGCGTCAGTATTTCGGCAAGAGAGATGTGGATATGGACGGCAGTTTTCATTATACCGTGCAGAAGCCGACTATGCACAGAGCACGCCTTATCACGGAAGAGATCGTACGGGCATTTCTTGAAAGAGAGCTGGATGAAATTCACATTGTCTATACACAGATGCTGAATGCGATGGCAATGGAAAATGTGAATATGCAGCTTTTACCGCTGAAAAAGGCTGATTTTAAGGTGGGTCAGATCCCGGCAGATATTTATCAGGAGGAGATCGTGTTATCTCCGTCTGCAGATGTGCTTCTGGATACTATGATCCCCAACTACCTTACAGGTGTGATCTATGGATGTCTTGTAGAGGCATATGCCAGTGAGAACAGTGCGAGAATGACAGCAATGCAGTCCTCTACAGATAGTGCGAAGGCGATGCTGAAGGATCTTTCCATTCAGTATAATCGTGCACGTCAGGCTGCGATCACCCAGGAGATCACTGAGGTTATCAGCGGTGCTAAAGCACAAAAAAGGAAGTGATGACTATGAATAAAGGTAAGATCGTACAGGTTATGGGACCTGTTGTAGACGTTGTTTTTGAAGACGGACAGCTTCCGGATATCAAGGATGCCCTTGAAGTCGAGAACAACGGTAAGAGATGCGTTATGGAGGTGTCCCAGCACCTTGGAAATAATATCGTGCGCTGCATCATGCTGGGAGCCAGCGAGGGCCTGCAGCGAGACAGAGAAGTAACAGCTACCGGAAGCGGTATCAAGGTTCCGGTTGGAGATAAAACACTTGGTCGTCTGTTCAACGTTCTTGGAGATACCGTAGATGGCGGTGATTCCCTGGACGGTGAGGAGCATTGGGTCATCCATCGTGATCCGCCTTCATTTGAAGAGCAGAAACCGGCAGTTGAGATCCTGGAAACAGGTATCAAGGTTATCGATCTTCTTGCTCCATATGCAAAAGGTGGTAAGATCGGTCTGTTCGGTGGTGCCGGTGTTGGTAAGACAGTCCTTATCCAGGAGCTGATCCAGAATATCGCTACCGAGCATGGTGGATATTCTATTTTCACCGGTGTCGGTGAGCGTTCCCGTGAGGGTAATGACCTTTGGACAGAGATGAAGGAATCCGGCGTTCTTGAAAAGACAGCCTTAGTGTTCGGACAGATGAACGAGCCGCCTGGAGCACGTATGCGTGTTGCTGAGACAGGACTTACCATGGCAGAGTATTTCCGTGATCAGGAGCACAGAGATGTACTTCTTTTCATTGATAATATCTTCCGTTTTGTACAGGCAGGATCTGAGGTTTCCGCTCTGCTTGGACGTATGCCGTCCGCAGTAGGATATCAGCCTACACTGGCAACTGAGATGGGTGAGCTTCAGGAGAGGATCGCATCTACCAAGGAAGGTTCTGTTACATCTGTACAGGCAGTATATGTACCGGCCGATGACTTAACTGACCCGGCTCCGGCAACAACATTTGCCCATCTGGATGCAACAACCGTTCTTTCCCGTAAGATCGTTGAGCAGGGTATTTATCCGGCCGTAGATCCGCTCGAGTCTACTTCCCGTATCCTGGAGGCAGATATTGTTGGTGAGGAACATTACGAGGTTGCACGTAGAGTACAGGAGATCCTTCAGAAATATAAAGAACTTCAGGACATCATTGCTATTCTTGGTATGGAGGAGCTCTCAGAGGAAGATAAGCAGACAGTATTCCGTGCAAGAAAGATCCAGAAGTTCCTTTCCCAGCCGTTCCATGTAGCTGAGAACTTCACCGGTATCAAAGGTAAATATGTACCTCTGAAAGAGACGATCCGCGGATTTAAGGCGATCATTGACGGCGAGATGGATGATTATCCGGAGAACGCATTCTTTAATGTTGGAACCATTGATGATGTAATTGCAAAAGCAAAAGCCGAGGAGAACCGGCAGTAAGGAGCAGCTATGAGTGAGACATTTGGCCTGGAAATATATGCCAGCAATAAACTGGCTTATGCAGGACGTGCTCAGAAGCTTATTATCCCGGCAGTGGATGGTGAGCAGGGATTTCTTGCCCATCATGCGAATGTTGTAGCTGCCATCATTCCCGGTGAGATGCGTTTTGAGGATGCTGACGGTAATGAGTATGTGTTTGCTGTGAGCAGCGGATTTGTTGAGATGATCAATAACCGTGCCAAGCTGTTCTGCCTCAGCGTAGAGAGTCCGGACGAGATTGATATCCGCCGTGCTCAGGAAGCAAAGGAACGTGCAGAAGAGCAGCTTCGTCAGAAACAGAGCATCCAGGAGTATCATATGAACCAGATGGCACTTGCGAGAGCGATGACACGTCTTAAAGTAACACATAAGCAGTAAATTTAAATCATATAAAAAGATCCATTGTCAGGAAACTGGCAGTGGATCTTTTTTTCTCTGTTATTTTGTGGATGAAGCAGGATCAGATTCGGTATTTTCCGGATCAGTAATGGAAGAAGCTTCAGAAGCTGTATCTTTGTCTGAGTTATCAGAAGTATGAACAGGCTTTTCTGTCAGCTGCTGATATGGACGATAGGGTTCCCAGTAATGTTCATCTTTTGTTTCGGTTTCCTGTTTCAGTTTCTTTTTCTGCTGAGTAAGAAGATAAATACCTGCAGCAATGATACCTGCAGCAATGACGATCTGCGGAAGGCTGTTGCAGATATTGTATACATAGTCGGCCATATTATTCGGTACAATGAAGTACAGAAGACTTGTGAAACGACTCCACAGGATACAGATACCAAACAGGATCAGAACCCATGCAGCTGCACTCTGATGCTTTTGTAAGAATTTTCCCATATCACCGGAAAACTGATCCATGTGAAGAATGTAATTATCCTCTACAGAGTAGAATTCTTCTTCTGACAGGGATTTCAGATTATGGACATTAAAAAAACTATAGAACCATATTACCGGGAGAAACATGGCCAGCCATCCAAGACCGGTTATGGATGCCAGTGCGATTGATCCCCAGAACAGCAGCATAATGCTAAGTCCCTGTTTTTTAAATCCCATGTACATTTCCCCGGCACCGGGGATCAGGGAAAAGATAAATACCCAGAAACCATGTTTTTGTTTTTTCATAAATTTACTTGCCTCCGTTTATAATTTTATTCGTAAGATCGTTCAGATTATTACTGATCTTCTGAGAATGTTCACTGAGCTGGGAACCTACCTGCATGGAAAGCTGGTTTAGGCCGGAACCAATGTCAAGGGATGAAGAAATCTTAACTTTTGTTTCCGGTGAAGGATGAAGAGCCGTAAAATCTGTCTGAGATACAGAAAAAAGCATGATCAGCGCAACACCCATGCCTACGGCAGTCCGTAAGCCTGCACAGAGAAGCTTCATCCAATAAGCAGTTTCATGTATTTTTCTGGAAGCCTGAACTTCCGGAGAAGCTGCTTTTTTCAGAATTTCATCCTGCAGATAGGATGGAGCATACTCAGAAGCGGCATCCTCATTCTGAAGAAGTTCATCCAGACAGAAGTCACATTGCTCCATATGCTCCAGAAAATGGATCATTTCATCCGTATTCATGGTTCCGTCCTGGAATTTCTGTAATTCATCCTGTGGTATGTGCATCTAATCACTCCTTTCCAGCAGTGCTTTCAGCATAGATCTGGACCGGTAGATCTGCGTCTGGACTGTTTTGATATTTTTATTCTGCGCTTTTGCAATTTCTGCGGCGGTTTTTTCTTCGCAGAAATGCTCAAGGGCAACCTCCCTGTAGGGGCTTTTCAGCGCTGAACATAAATGCCGGATCCGATCCTTGAAATCTTTGTCCAGAAATGCCTCCTCCGGGGAAAACTCTTTATCATGGAGCTGTTCAAAATAGGTGTCCTCTGTGGGAATGGTACGTCTGCCGGCTGCTTTCAGATGATCCAGACATTTTCTGACTGCGATCTTGCTGATCCAGGCTTTTTCGTAGGTGCCATCAAAACGGGAGAGATTTTTGTAGGCGGAAAGAAAAACATCCTGTGTCAGATCCTCGGCGTCAAAGGGATTGCCCACCGATTTCAGACAAATGGAAAATATTAAGTTTTGGTATGTATGTATCAGATATTCCAGATATTCTTCCCGTGTAATGCAATCAGCTCCCTTCTCTTCCCGCTTCATTTATTATAACGCGGAACCTGAAGGAAAGCCTTCAGCTTTTATAGAAAAATATGTAAATCATTGGATAAATGCCGTTTTTATATAGCGGGGAGAGAAAATTTGGTCTATACTATAAGTCGTCAAAGCAGAGATGCAGAAAGGATGAGACAAATGACAGAGACGAAACGTTTATATTATGAAGATGTATATAAAAAAGAATTTACAGCCAAAGTCCTGGAGTGCAGAGAAGCAAAAAAAGGTTTTCATATCATTCTGGATGAGAGCGCTTTTTACCCGGAGGGCGGCGGACAGCCAAGCGATACCGGATATCTCAACGATGTGAAAGTAAAGGAAGTGCATGAAAAGGAGGGAGAACTTCTTCATTATACAGATCAGCCGATGGAAGCCGGAACAGAAGTACAGGGACGCATCGATTGGGCAAGAAGATTTGATCTGATGCAGCAGCATTCCGGTGAGCATATGGTGAGCGGACTGATTCACGAGGCTTACGGATACGATAATGTAGGCTTTCATATGGGAAGCGATACCATTACCATAGATCTGAATGGCCCGTTGGATGAGGCGCAGCTTGCTGAGATCGAGCGGAAAACAAACCAAAAGATATGGGAAGATACGCAGATAAAGATCATATATCCTACAGCGGAGGAACTGGAAAAGATCGACTACCGAAGCAAAAAAGAGCTCACCGGTCAGGTGCGGATCGTAGAATTTCCAGGGGTGGATATCTGTGCATGCTGCGGAACTCATGTGACACACACCGGAGAGATCGGAATGGTGAAACTTCTTTCCGTGGAAAAATTTCGTGAAGGTGTCCGTATTGAGATGATCTGCGGAAAACGTGTGCTGGATTATCTGAACATGGTCAATGACCAGAACCACCAGATTTCTGTAAAGCTTTCCGCAAAAATGGATAAGACTGCGCAGGCAGTGGAACGCCTTCAGGAAGAGAATTTCCGACTGAAAGGACAGGTTGGGCAGCTGGTAGACGACATGTGCCGGAAAGAGGCAGAGCGTTATGCAGGAAGCGGAAGCGTTCTCATCTTTATGGATGGAATGGATGCAGACAGTGTGCGGAAGCTTGCAGACGCCGTGACACAGACCTGCCAGGGCTGCTGTGCGGTTTTTTCCGGAAATGCAGACGGAAGCTACAAGTATGCAATAGGTGAAAAAGATGGCGATCTCCGTCAGTTTACAAAAGAGATGAATGCGAAATTAAACGGACGCGGAGGCGGAAAGCCGTTCTTTGTACAGGGGTCGGTGCAGGCATCTGAGAAAGAGATCCGAAACTTTTTTGAACAGTGATGAAAATGTTTGGGGAATGTCATGCACATATATTTCTCAATGGCTATGATTACCGGAAAGCCGTTGAGACACAGAAAAACGGGCCCCGGGATGCACTGATCCGTGCTCATTTTGAGGAATACCGGAAAAGAGGAATCCGTTTTGTGAGAGACGGAGGAGATCATTACGGTGTGTCAAAACGGGCTGCCAGACTGGCCCCGGAATATGAAATTGACTATCGCACACCGGTTTTTGCCATTTATAAAGAGGGTCATTACGGGAAGATCGTTGGAAAAAGCTTTTCAGACATGAAGGAATATCACAGAAGAGTTCTGGAAGCTGCCGCTGAAGGTGCGGATTTTATCAAGATCATGACTACAGGGCTTCTGGATTTTGCAGATCACGGGAAAATTACGGGAACGCCGCTTTCAGCAACGGATGTGAAAGAAATGGTACATATTGCTCATGAAGAGGGATTTGCCGTGATGAGCCATACAAATGGATGCTATGGCGTACAGGCAGCAGTGGAGGCTGGTGTTGACAGTATTGAGCATGGGAACTATATGGATGATGAGACGATTTCCATGCTGGCAGACAGCGAAAGCGTGTGGGTTCCGACACTTGTAACTGTGCGGAATCTTAAAGGCTGCGGCAGATTTGAAGATACGATCCTTGCATCTATTATAAAGACAGGCGAGCAGAATCTGAAGAAAGCTTTTGAAAAGAAGGTTCATGTGGCAGTAGGAAGCGATGCCGGTGCATATCAGGTTCTTCACGGCCAGGGTGTACAGGATGAAAGCAGAGCTTTTTTTGATATACTGGGTGATACGCAGGCAGTACGAAGCTGGATGGAAGATGGAGAAAAAAGGATCCGTACCATCTTCCGTCACGGGTCTTCGAATTTAATACAGGTATAAATATTGGAGGTGCGTGATTTCGCTGGGTTGAAAGTAACCCGGAGATCGGCACCTTCTTCCATTCCGCTTGAGGAAAGGTCCGGAACGTTTTCACGGCTGCAGAGGATCTTTACGCCATCGTATGTCTGGAGCAGCACGGTATTGGCGGTTGTGCCCAGGATCGTGCCGGTTACAGTAGAAGTAATGTTGCGTACTGAAAGTATGTCTGGATCCTCCCCGGTGATTCCACGGATCTTCATGCCGCTGGTGGATTCACCATTAAATTTACCGGTATAGATAATGTTTACATAAGATCCCGGAGCCATTCCTCCTTTGAAATATACAGGAACCGAGGAAAGCGAAACAGTCAGTTCCGATCCTGTGGTCTGCGGAATGACAGTCATTGTGCCGGTGCTGACATTTACGATCTTTGCACGGAGATGCTGTTCTTTTTTCTTCGGTTCAGGGGAAGGCGTAGGAGTTGCTGCAGGTACTTTCAGTGGATCCGTATCGGAGACACTGATCACTTTTGTGAAACTGCCGTCATACTGTTTGTCATCCACGAGTGTTTCGTTGATGAATTTACCGCGAAAATGGACATAGACCCACTTGCCGGCCTTGATGCCTTTTTTGTAGTATTGTCTGACACCGGTGACAGGGAAGGTTACGGTATTTCCCTTTTCTGTAACTATCACAAGGGCATTGGAGGTGAGTGATTTCACTTTGCCCTTTAAAGTGCGGTCCTCCAGAGGAGTTTCATTATGATATTTGTCGGTTATTTTGATGGGAGAAATGGTGCTGATATCCGTTCCGGAAAGCTGTCCCTGGTAGATCACACTGACCTGATCACTGGATACAACGCCGTATTTGCATTCAAGCCTTGTCTGGGAAACATCAAATACATAGGTTTCTCCATTGCTGGAAATCGTCAGGTGTGTACCGTCAAAATCCAGCAGTGTGCCGGTAAGCTCATCTATATAAACACGTTCTTCCGTGGAAGGCTCCTGATCTTCCTGTTCTGTGGAATCTGAAGCAGTAACGTCTGAAATTTTATCCTGAAGAGAAATAATATGATCATCGATCTGATCATTGCTGCAGCCTCCCGCAAAAAGGGAAAGGCCGAGAATCATACATGCAGCAGACAGTTTTTTCATTTGTGTCCTCCGACCCGGGATAACGGTCAGTCCTGTTTATCTGTAAGATCATGGGTTTCCGACGCCGGTATAAAGTCAAAGATCTGGCGGAAAGAATCCCATTGCTCACGGCTGTCGATTCCATGGTTGATCAGACCCGTGCATTCAGTACAGGCATTGGTATCCAGATAATTATCGTAATAAATATGATAGGGATTTTGGGTGTTTTTTTCCTGCGGATCGTTCATCGGATCAGTCTCCTTATTGATTGATAAGGATCAGTATATGAAGGCAGGAAAGATTTTATACATATTAAGGGTATTATAGCAAAAAGATTTTTTGATTTCTACAGGGATTTACGGAAAATCCATGCATTTACTGAAAACGTGTTCCTACAGGCTGAACACGGAACCAGTAGGTATAGGAATACTGAAATCCAAGAGAGCTGTAAAGCTTTTCTGCGGAAGTATTGTTTTTTACCACCTGAAGATAAGCGTGGCTGGCGCCTCTTTTTTTGCCCTCATTGAGAAGACCGGTACAGATCTGACGGGCATATCCTCTGCGGCGATAATCTTCACGCACATGAATGGCATAGATACCGATGTAGTCGCGATCCAGGATTCCAAGACCTGTGGCAATGATCTCGCCGTTTTTTGTTATGGAAGCGCAGACAGTTTCCTTAAGAATGGCACGGTACATGGAAGGAACGACACTTCGATGGATCGGATTTGTAGTTCTTTTCAAGTCAAAAAGGCTGTGGATCCAGAAATCCGGAATTTCATTGGAAAAAAGCACATCGGTGACAGGCGCATCCAGAACGGCATTGTCCAGGTCTACAGTCATAACATTTGTTATGTGCTGAACGGAATAGCCCCTGTTTTCCAGCATATAGTCAAAATCCGGGGATACAAGGGGGCTGATCTTAAAGATCGCAGGAGTTCCCAGACGCTTATAGACCTGTTCGCAGTAGGGGATTTTTTCGCGCCATGGAAGTGTGGAGGTTCCGAACTGTTCCACACTGTTGGTCCTGTGCGTATAGAAATAAGAAAAACGTAAGATCCATCCGTCATAAAGTTCCATTTTATGGGAAGGCCATGCGTTCAGTGACATATCTTCGATTTTTTTGATCGTTGTTTCCATAGTATTACCTTTCTGATATGATCAATTTATAAAGTTTATCTGCCAGGATCTGATGCCCCTGTGGTGTGAGATGGATACCGTCAGAAGTTATTGATGCAGGCCCGGACCGTGCAGCTTCCTGATCCAGATCGTTCTGCAGCGGGAGAAAAACGGCGCCATGATCCTGACTGATCTTTTTAATATGCACGGACATCTGTGAAAGAAGGGGAGCCCAGGAAGCGTAGCAGCGTGGCCATGGAAAAACAAAGGGTTCCAGGAAATAGAGCTTTCGTTTCCGGGAGTTTGTGCAGGATAGCTTTTTTGCAAGGAGCTCATAACGGGTGACAAATTTGTTCATCAGATCCTGCTGTTGTGCAGATGAACGGCGGGTGTTCATCATGATCCCCACATCATTGATCCCGATCAGGACGGTAACAATATCCGGATCAGAGCTTTCCAGCCAGAAATCTGTGTTCTGAAGAAGCCGTTCCAGGGTGAAACCATCAATACCTCTGTTTTCAATGGAAAATCGGTGATCTGTGTTATGAAGCAGACAGGAGAGCTGCTTCACATATCCTTTTCCAAGAGGATCTGCGGAGAAAAGCCGTCCGCAATCTGTGATACTGTCTCCGAGACACAAAATGCGAGTCATCCAATTCCTTCTTTCTGTTATACCGGGCGGCTCATTATCCGCAGTCGATTATTTTCGTATTGGTGCTTTGATAGTAGCACTTACACCAGCAGTGGTCAAGCGTACGAAATACCGGAAAATGGGTAAAAAACGAATAAACGTGAAAAACATGAAAATTTTTTAAAAAAATTAAAAAAAGTACTTGCATTTTGAAAGAAAGTGTTATATACTAACGAAGTCGGTTGAGGGAAACAACAAAAAACGAAATCAAACGACAGAAACAAAAGAATATGGCCAGTTGGTCAAGGGGCTAAGACGCCGCCCTCTCACGGCGGAAACACGGGTTCGATTCCCGTACTGGCTATTAACTGAAAGCAATCAGAACATGTTTCTGGTTGCTTTTTTGTTTATGATCACAAATGGGGATTTTGGGAGGTTTTACTATGATCATTGATAATGTGTATGTTTTTACACCGGACAAAGCATTTGTAAAAGGCGGGATTATCCTGGATGGGGATAAAATCCGACAGGTTTATGAAGAAAAGGATGCGCCACAGCTTAACGGGGATGTTCTGGACGGAAAAGGCTGCTACGCCATTCCGGGACTGATCGATCTGCATTTTCATGGGTGCAAGGGAGATGATTTCTGCGACGGAGACAAGGCTGCGATCGGAAGGATCGCGGAATATGAGGCATCGGTAGGAGTTACAGCGATTGCACCGGCTACTATGACTTTACCGGTAGAGGAACTGGAGCAGATCCTCCATACAGCAGCAGAATATAAAAAAGAAACAAAGGACTGCCGTAAGGCGGATTTTCTGGGGATCAATATGGAAGGGCCTTTTATCAGCCCGGCGAAAAAAGGTGCACAGGACGAGAGAAATATCCTGCCATGTAATGTGGAAATCTGTGACCGTTTTTTAAAGGCCTCGGAAGGTCTGGTAAAATTTATAGGGATTGCACCTGAAGAAAGTGAGCATGCAGGAGAATTTATCCGGGAAGTTCATGAAAGGGTCAATGTTTCTCTGGCACATACCAATGCAGATTACGATACAGCAATGGAAGCATGCAGAGCAGGGGCAAACCATGCAGTCCATCTGTATAACGCAATGCCTGCGTTTACGCATCGTGCACCAGGCGTCGTAGGTGCTGTTTTTGATAATAAGGATGTTATGGCAGAGATCATCTGTGACGGGATCCATATCCATCCGTCTGTTGTTCGAGCTACCTTTCAGATGATGGGAGCTGACAGGATGATCCTGATCAGCGACAGTATGAGAGCTACCGGTATGCCGGACGGCCAGTATACACTGGGCGGACTGGATGTTAAGGTTGTGGGAAGACTTGCCACGCTGGTATCTGACGGTGCGATCGCAGGATCTGCCACAAATCTGATGGACTGTATGCGTACAGTTGTTAAAAAGATGGAGCTTCCGCTGGAAACAGCCGTGGCCTGCGCGACTATAAATCCGGCCAGAAGCCTTGGTGTGGAAGAACAGTACGGATCTCTGGAAGCAGGTAAAAAAGCTCATGTGGTACTGCTGGATCAGGATCTGGAACTGAAAGCAGTGATTAAGGACGGAGTAAAGATCCGATAAGCTCATAGAAGATAAAGCGATAAAAAATAAAAAGATAAAAAGAATTTCAGGAGCAGATGACAGCAAAATTCGTGTCAGAATTTGTCGAACGAAAATGCTGGACAAAATGCTCCTGAAATTCTATAATTAATTTCACCAGAGATCTTCTGGTATCGATCACCGCCAGGTCAGGCGGGAAATCCCATTTTTATCATAACTGAATAAACATATATTTTAAGAAGGAAAGGGGGCGTGTATGTTTCTTTATGGAGAATTATCCGTGGTGATATCTGCGATGGCGGTCTGGATGGATCTTAAAGATGCATCTGTAGACAATGGATGGATCCTTTTTTCTTTTATGATCGGTTTCCTGATCCAGATCACAGAAAACGGGCCGAAAGGTGGAGTGATCTTTCTGGCAGGAGTGGCCGTGCCGGTGCTTCTTTTGGGAATCCTTTTTATATTCCATATGATCGGCGCCGGAGATATCAAGCTTCTGTGCGCACTTGGCGGGATCATGGGGCCGCGGACAGTTATGGAATGTATTGTTTATTCTTTGCTTGCAGGTGCAGGCATTTCTCTGGCAATTCTTATTTCTACAGGCGGTATCCGCCGACGATTCCTTTATTTATATCAGTATATGAATGAGTTTTACTGTACCGGTGAGATACGTCCTTATTACAGAAAGGGGATGAGCTTTCCGGAGAACTTTCATTTTACGGTACCCATATTTTTGAGTACGGTGCTTTATGCAGGAGGTGTGTATTGAAGAAAAACATATTTGCGGTCTGTGATCTGGAGGTGGATTATGCTTTCAATTTTATGGATTATCTGAACCAGAAAAAGAATCTTCCGTTTGAGATCCAGGCATTTACCACGGCGGAAAGTCTCATTGCCTACGGAAAAGAAAATCATATTGAGTTGCTGCTGATTTCCGATAAAGCAATGCGAAAAGAAGTCCGTGACCTTGGTATCGGAAAGATCATCATTCTTTCAGAGGGTGTGCATCCTCCGGAACTGGATCAGTATTCAAGTGTGTATAAATATCAATCTTCCTCAGATGTGATAAGGGAGGTGATGGCCTGCTATGGAGAAGAGAAGTCTCTTGATCCGGTAACTTTTCCTGTGTTGAAAAAGACAATGGAGATCATCGGTGTTTTTTCTCCTCTTGGCAGGTGTCTGAAGACATCCTTTGCACTTGCGCTGGGACAGATACTGGCGAAAGAACGTGCCGTTCTTTATCTGAATCTGGAATCCTATTCTGGTTTTGAGGAACTTCTTGGGAAAAAATTTCCGGCTAATCTGAGTGATCTGTTTTATTATGTTCGCCAGGGAAATGAAAACCTGATCCATAGAATGAACGGAATGATCCAGACAGTAAACAATCTGGATTTTATACCGCCTGTAAGAACACCTTCAGATATCCGGACCGTGGACTGGGAAGACTGGGAGCGGCTGTTGCAGGAGATCGTACTTCACAGTTCCTATGAAGTGCTGATCCTGGATATGGGAGAAAATGGAGATGAGGATTTCCGGCTTCTGGAAATGTGCAGAAAAATCTATATGCCGGTTTTGAATGACACACTTTCTGTCTGTAAGGTGACACAATTCGAAAATCTTCTGCGTATCTGGAATAAAGAAAAGATCCTGGAAAAAACAGAAAAGGTGCATCTGCCCTTTCATATGGATAGGATCTCTTCTGACGCTTACGTAGAACAGCTGGTCTGGAGTGAACTGGGAGATTATATCCGTGAACTTTTGAGAAAGGAGCGGTCATGAACAGAGAAAAATTCCGGGAAATGTATGATCTGCTCATGGAACAGCTGGATGTTTCCAGAGAGCTGTCCGATGATGAGATCCTGGGGGTGATCGATGAACTGATATTAACTCAGGCAAGGGAACTGTTTCTTTCACTGAAGGAGAAAGTAGAGCTCAGACAGGAACTGTTCTGTTCTGTGCGCAAGCTGGATGTTCTGCAGGAACTGATCGATGATGAAAGTGTTACGGAGATCATGGTAAATGGTCCGGATCATATTTTTGTGGAACGTGGAGGAAAACTGACCAGATGGAATAAGGTCTTCACGTCAGAAGAGAAGCTGGAGGATGTGATCCAGCAGATCGTAGGGCGCTGTAACCGGGTTGTCAACGAGTCCATGCCCATTGTAGATGCAAGGCTGGAAAACGGAGCACGTGTGAATGCAGTGGTTTATCCGGTTGCTCTGAATGGTCCGATCCTGACGATCCGTCGTTTTCCGGATGATCCTATCACAATGGAAAAACTGATCGCTTTTGGAAGCATCACCGAAGAATGTGCACAGTTTTTAAAAAAACTTGTTCAGGCAAGATATTCTATTGTGATCGGTGGAGGTACAGGCAGTGGAAAAACAACATTCCTTGGAGCTGTTACAGAATATATTCCAAAAGATGAGCGCCTGATCACCATTGAAGATAATGCGGAGCTTAAGATCCGGGGAATTGATAACCTGGTATGTCTGGAGGCAAAAATGGCCAATATGGCGGGCGCGGTGTCAGTAACGATCCGAGATCTGATCCGGTCAGCCCTTCGAATGAGGCCGGACAGGATAATTGTAGGGGAAGTACGTGGAGGAGAGGCAGTGGATATGCTGCAGAGCCTTATATGTACTATATAATAATTATATATATAACGTGTATAGGGATGGAAAATATAGATTAGAGGGAGGGCATAGGAACGTTATGAACATTAAGTATAGGCTATTGTATAAAAGGTTAATAGAGGAAGGGAAGAGGGTAGGTGTCATTCAATATTATAATGTACTGTTCATAATGGAGTTATTGTCAGATAAAGATATATGGTCTTTAGAACAGTGGGTGAATGGTATGAATAACTTGTGTATGAAGGATATACATAATTGGTGTAGATTACATTTTATTAAATATCACACTGTATTTGTTTACATGAAAGAGTATCCGGTAAAAGCAAATATTTGGAATGGGTATTCATATATAAGGTGGAGGATGGAGCGGAGGATGAATTTGGGCTAAGATAAAAGGTGCTTGCATGAAAGGGAGCCTTAAAGTAGGGCATCCTTTTTGAAAGTATGGATAGAACGAAGGATGAAGGCTCTGCGCTATTCGTTTGGCAGAGCCGGAGTATTGTCTTGATCCGTAGAAAATAAATCTAATTGACCTTCTGGAGTGGAACTTTGATCGGATTCATTTTCAGTTGATTGTTCCCTTTTTTTTGGTGTTTTATGAGTGTATAATTTCTCAAAAGGAAGTGGATACTTGGATTTCTTATTGTATTCTAGTAAAAGAGCTTCTGCGAATCCTAATGAACCGGCACGACGTTCTCTGGCAGTACGACTGATTTCCCTGACAGAGACACGTCCTACTTTTTCTTTAAAGGTGTCATCTTTCATTGTTTCTCCATAAGCATTATCCAGACGAGCAATAGCATTAAGCATATTGGAACTAAAGGACATAGGCGCACCTTCCCATGTGGCAACGCAAAGGCGTAAAACACGATCAAGAGTGTGAAAGCCATATTTTTCGTAGATATTAATTAAAGTGGATACAGCACATATACCTCCGGGGCGAGAGGAAGAGGTAATAGTGAGATCATACGATTCAACAAGGTCACGAATAATAAGTTCTCTATCATTACCAGCTTCAATATTAGCCATGAATATTTCATAAGGTAATAACGATTTGACATATTTCATCTGATTTGCAAAAATATCTGCTTCTTGGGTGTAAACAAGATCATCATAAACCATACACCAGACAGGAGTTTCTCTTGATCCAGAGACGAGAGCGACAATCTCTATAGTGTGTTGTCCGTTGAATACATAATTTATTCCATCACGTCTACTTACTTTTACAGGGTTTATCTGATAAAGGTCAAAATTAGCTGCAGCACGCTGAACGTGTTTGATGGACAGATTACGTTGGTAATCTTGATTTGAACATAAATTTTTAATTGGTATTTGCTCAAAATGCACTTGGGGAACAAACTTTTGTAAATCTTCGGTATTTCCATCCATGATTATATTTCCTCCAATTTTTTTAAAATATTATTTGTGGTTGATATTAGGCACATAAGCTGATATTTAAGCTTATTTTTTGCTGTATCAGATGCAATTTTAAAATCTGAAACTTTTAATACTCTTTCGATAGAACTGTACCACGAGGGAATCGTCAGCGTAAGACTTGCAATTTCCGCATCTGGATCGAATTGTGGCAGGTTGCGTATAGAAGGAATAGAAACGGAAGATTTTTTCTCTAACATTGGTTTGGCGTAATTATTCCACAGTAATTCCCTTTTCATATCATGATAACTTAGATGTTCTATCTTTTCGGCAAGAAGGTAGTTGTTTAGACTTAAAAGCTGTTCTTTTGATAATCCTGAAAGCTCAATAATATTAGCTTGGGAAATCCAGAGCTGACCAGAACGGACTCGTTTGACAAGATCCGGAACTTTTTCATCAATTATATCTAGTGCACGACTGTAAGCAGAATATTTGTGAACGGTAGCCATTGCTACATTACATTCTTCGGATACTTTTTTTGCTGCGATGCTTGCACCGGAAATATGAGATTTATTCGTAGATGAAAGTTGTCTTGAAGTTAATATTTTTTCAGCATCATATTTTTTTCCAATCAGGTATTTTTTATTGGTATTGGTTAAATCCTCTCGTTTAAGTTGGTCAGTACATATCCATGAAATTACATCTTCTTTACTGGAAAAATGGAGTCTTTTTATGCGGAAAGGAATACTGTGTTTACGAAATAATTCATATGCTTCTATGCCATTAATGACAATACCATTCCATGTACAGATGGGGGTGTGATAGGAATGACATAATATCTGTTGTTCAAGCTGTTTATAATCTTTTCCACTGAGATATTGATACAAATTGGTGAATTCTGGTTTTGTTTTTAATGTATATATACTATAATTGCGCATACTCATCTCCCATTATTTCTGATTTAAATTCTGCTTGTGGCAGTTTAGTGATGATGTTATCCATGGAAAATAGAGCTATTTTCTTCTCTGGGTAAATATTGCCTTCTAAACGAAAAATATTAAATTTCTCCCAAGAAAGGTTAAGCTGGGAAAGTGAATATAGTAATTCTCGGCTGTACAATTCATAGCTGTTACCATTGATAACAAAATAATCTTTAACTTTATGTGCCAATTTATCCTCTGCACAACTAGCCTTTATACCTATCATTTTTTGATCAGGATTAACAAGAAGTTGAATATATTCTGGGTTACCAATTTGTCGGAGTGTATTGCGGTGGATTCGTATACGATTCTTTTTAAAGTCAATACATATTAGTGGATGGGAAGAGTGTTTGTTGTTCATAGGATTTTTCCTCACTTTCTGCTGTTGATGGTGCTTTTGTTTTTTCTGTGGATTTATCAGTTGCTTTTTTCTTTTCTTGTATGTCAAATACTGCGTAGCCTTCAAATATATTGACTTGCATTGATTTTTGATGTTCTTCCACTGGGATACCGAACTGATTCTTCCATTCTTCAGGATAAGAAGGTGTCCTGGCAGTGGTTACAGTTCCATTGTCTTTTAGTGTACGAGGAAATATTTCAGGTGAAGTTAAATCGAAAATGAACAGTATTTCATTGCCAGAACGAATTAGCTTGCCGAGAATCTTGTAACGATAATTAGGATTCCAGTCCATGAGAGATATCACTTTAGCAAAGAAAATCCGACAAGTGATTTGTTTTGGCGAACGTTTTTTTCCAGAGGAACACCAACGAAAAGAGTCTTTTTCTTCTTCTCGACAGGGACGGACAGCCAGCTTTTTCTCAATGGGATTGACTAATATCTGCACATATTCGACATCGGGTAGTTTTTTTATGCAGGCTGTATTTACAGATACCTTGTAGTTGTTAAACGTAAACGAAGGTTCGTAAATATGAGCGAAGAATTCGCCACGAACAACTTGATAGCCATCATAACTGAAAGAATCATCGTCAATGACTTCCATTTGATTTGTGGGACTGGATGCGACTGTTATTGGCATAGGTGGGTTGATTTTCATCATATCAGAAGGTTCTGTAGTCATATTCCATTGATTTATAGGTTGATCGCTCATTGGGTGTCTCCTTTAATTTCTGTAATGATATTTTTTATATTTTGTATAATGGTTTCTTTGGGAGTGGTTTGTAGCTCAGGCTCTTTATAAGGTTTACTTTCCGAAGTAGTCTGCCAGTTTTTGTCCGCTGTAAATTCTATTAGTTCTGGTGCTTGAGACTGAGTATAATAATTATTACCGAAGCCATTCATCCAGTCGGCAGGATAAGCTAACACACTTTTAGAATCAGATATTGTATCAGGTGTGCTGTTATCGGAACAGGATACGTCGTTGGTACTTGTCGGTATTCGTATTTCTGTATCGTTCATATTGAAAATAAGGACATTTTCATTGTCTTTCTGGTGGGCAACTCCTATTATTCTATATTTGCATTTTTTGTCCCATTTAAATATCTCGTATAATGTTGGCAAAAATGCAGCACCGGAAATTGGTTTTGGAATAGGTTGACCATCTTTGAGACGTGACCACTGCACTTTATTTTTGGTTTCAGAGGAACATGGTCGGATAGCAAGTAGTTTTGAACTTGGGTGTATCAGCAGTTCAACAAATTTGGTGTTTGGAAATTTCCGTATAGCATCTTTGTTAAAAGAGATCTGTTTATATGAAAAAGAAACAGAAATCCGACCAACAGAGGAGAAAAATTGTCCTCTGGCAACCTCATAGTCTCTTAAATCGAAGGAACCGGCGGAAGCAGTAATTATATCAGGTGTATTCATATTTGCTGGTTTATGGACGCTTTGAGATGCATCAAAGTAGTCTCTGGCTTTAAAGCCAGACCATCTTGGATTGATACTTATAAATCCACTTAGAGAGCCTTCTTGTATCACATGTAATTCTGGTAAAATCTCCTTATTCCCATATTTCGCATTTGTAATTAATTTTTGAACAGCTATGAAATCATCTCTGGAGATAATAGCTTCGTGATGTCCGATTTTTCTGTATTGATTACGGTCTTGATTGTTTTTCCTTGATTTATGGTCAAGATAACTCGGAGTCCATGTTTTTCTCGCCAGAACATCACCACAATGGCGTTCATTTTGAAGGATTTGTAGTATGGTACTGGATGACCAGACATCATTATTCTTTTTTGTTTTACAACCGAGTTCTGTCAGGGAATCAGCAATTTGTTGCGCACTGCTTCCACTCAGATACATATAAAAAATAAGCTGCACAATTTTAGCTTCATGTGGATTGATTACAAGATCTCCATTTTCGTCTTGGTCATATCCGAGCAGAGGAGGTGTAAGGAATATTCCCCGACGAAAACGCATTTCAATGGAAGAATTCATAATTTCACTTTTGGTATGACTTTCTTCCTGCGCAAGTGTTGACATGAATGACAGGATCATTTCGCTTTTGGGATCAAGCGTATTTAGATGCTCTGTTTCAAAAAACACACCGACGGGTGGACGGAGTGAAGAAAGCTCTCGTACATATCGGATACAGTCAACAACATTTCTTGCAAATCGAGATACACTTTTTGTTATGATTAAATCAATTTTTCCGGCTTCACAATCTTTGATCATTTTTTTGAATGCATCCCTGTGTTGAAGAGAAGTGCCGGAAATGCCTTCATCGGCATATATTTCTACAAGAATCCAATTTGGATTTTTATTTACTACATCCTGATAATGATTTTTCTGTAATTCATATGAGGATGTTTGGCGTGGATCATCCGTAGATACCCTTGCATATACAGCCACTCGTAGTTTTTTCTCTGTTTTAAAAATATCCTCTGGTGGAAGTGCTGGAATTACTTCCAGTTCTTCTGGATCAATACCTTTATATCTTTGCCGGATTCGGGCTTTTTGTTCATCAATATTACTGCTTCGTTCTTCACTTTCTTTCATCAGTAGCGACATCCTTTATAGTTGATATAACTATCATAGAATTTTTGGATTGAAAAAGACATAAACCATCGGTTAAGTGATTAACGGATGGTTTATGTAGAAATAGATATTTGATTGTTATTGAATGATTTAATAATCATTCGGGTTGTCAGCATCGTAATTATGTTTTGAGGATAGATGCCAATCATTGATTCGTAAAATGTTCTTTATGGCTGAAAGAACCTCGAATATGTAACGTTTTTCGGTGCTGGTGCAATCTGCCATTAATAAATCAATATCAGTTTGATATTCCGTAGGATTGTATAACAAGTTCCCGTAGAGTAATTCATCAATAGTAATTTCAAGAGCATTGCTAATTTTGATTAAAGATTCTAAACTTGGTTTACGCTTGGCATTTTCTATATAGCTTATATAAACAGTAGAAAGATCAGCAATTTCAGCCAGCTCCTCGGCAGATAAACCTCGTTGTTTGCGGGTTTCTCTTATACGTTTGCCTATAAGTGCATAATTTATTTCCATGTCCTCACCTCCTTTCCATCACAACTTGACTTTTTTGTGTTGTAGATAGAAAAATGGTGAGTTATACAATAGCAATTAGTTGTATAAAAAGAAGTATATCATATGTATATAGCAAAAAGAAGATTGTCGATTGATGGGAGAAAAAGGCGATAAGTTGTAATTGAACAACAGCGAAAAAAGGGTTATCATTTGTGTATTAAAAATTAAGTCTGGGAGGAAAACACATGACAGATAATGAGGAAATCAAAGCACTGGAGGAATTAGAGGAAAAAGGAAGAATACTACGGGAGTACAAAAGCAAGTTCCGGCAGATGTGCCAAGAAAATAAAATGATAAAAGGTTCGACAGTGATGGAACTATATGATAAAATTGAAGAGGTACAAAGAGAATATGAGCGCTTAGACAGTAGATTGACAGCAATGGAGTACGATATCATATAGTGCTATTTTTTTTGGACAAATACTTCTGTTTCCCTTAGTAAATGCTTGCAAGATACATCTCTAATATTTTTGCCGATTTGTAGGTACAATGAAGGTAACTACTATCGGAAGAGAGGTGTATTTACTTGCGTACAGAGGATTACATTGCAGACAATATTGTAGCTTTGTGCAAAAAACGTGATATGAGTAAATATCGGCTGTCACAGCTGACAGGTATATCTCAATCTTCGATTGGAAAAATCATTGCTAAAGAAAGTCTACCAACAATGCCTACTGTGGAAAAAATATGTGACGCACTGGGAGTAACAATGGCTCAGTTCTTTGCAGGAATGGACGTTCCGGTAAATTTATCTGAGTCACAACAAGAGGTCTTAAAGATTTGGGATGGTCTTGATGAAAAAGAACAAGCGGTAGTAATGGCTATGCTCCGAGGACTTCAGAAATAAGGGAAACAGTTGTAACGAAAATGTTGACTGTTTCTTTTTTTATGGGTAGGTGGAGAATATGTTGATTGAAAAGAGATTTTTTGATATTGCAAAACGTGAAGATGAAGAAATAAAAATGGAATTGGAAGCTGAAAAAGCAAAAATGACAGAAGAAGAAAAATTAGAAGAAATAAAACAGCATGAAGCAGAGGTAAAAGAAATCATCCGTAAAGCGGAAGAAAAGATGAAAAAACATAAGAAGATTCCTGATTCTAAGAAAATTGTTGAATTTACATTTTTACAAAAGGCAGCATTCGAGATCGCAGAATATATGAGTATGAATATAAAAACAGAGCGAAAAGAAGATGATTTATGGGGAACTATTGAACTTTCATTTGATAAAATGTGGTTTTTGGATTCAACTCCTCCTGAATGGGTAGAAACATGGAATACTCTGCTAAAAGAAGCACATAGTGTATACATCGATATAAAGGATAATATGATCGTGTATCAGTATTCCTATGATTTATCCAGAGAAGTAATTAATGAGTGCTAATTAGAGGATAAAGTCAGTACGTTAATAATATTATAGTGGATGCGGTTTTATATGTATTTTCTCTAACACACAGACATGATTATGAATGACGGGATTATTGCTTCGTGGTATACTGTAAATATAATTTTTTTGGAAAATATTCGGATATAAAAGATATATATGATTATTTAGGAGGATGTTAGCATGACAGATGCAGAACAAAGAGAGGCTGCCCGTCAGTTTGTAAATCGGTGGATTGGAAAAGGTAAAGAGGATGAAGATGGTCGCTCTTATTGGATTGATTTGTTGACGAGTGTTTTGGGAATGGACAATATCACTGAACGCCTTAATTTTGAAAAAAAGGTAGTGGTTGATGGTAACACAAAACGTATTGATGTGTATATTCCGGAAACTAGAGTTATAATCGAACAGAAAAGCCTCGGTAAGGCACTCGATCAGAAAATCCGTAATTCGGGAGAAATCGACCTTACTCCATTTGAGCAGGCTGACAGATATAACAGCAAGCTGACTTTTGATGAAAGAGCTAGATGGATTGTTACATCCAATTTTGCTGAAATCTGGATTTATGATATGAACCAGAAACAGCCGGAACCGACCAAGATTGCTTTGGATGAATTGCAGAGTAAATATCCACTTTTGGATTTTCTTGTAAAAAAAGAGGTTAAGACAATCTCCCACGAAATGGAAGTTTCTATCAAAGCCGGAGACATTGTAGGTCTGATCTATGATGCTTTTTTGAAGCAGTACCGGATTCCAGATATCAAAGAGAAGGATGAAACAGCAGAACAGAGAGAAAAAAGAAATCATAAGCTGAGAAGTTTGAATGCACTCTGTGTACGGATTGTTTTCTGCCTTTATGCTGAGGATGCGGGCATTTTTGGAAAGAGAAATATGTTCCATGATTATTTGGAAGCATATGAAGTAAAAGATTGCCGACGAGCATTGATAGAGTTATTTAAGACGCTGGATACTCCGGTAACGAAACGGGATGAGTATTTGGAGGAAGATCTTGCCCAGTTCCCATATGTAAACGGAGGGCTGTTTGCAGATGAGACGATTGAGATACCACCTTTCACAGAAGAGATTAAGCAGCTTCTCCTTACAAAAGCTTCCGAAGATTTTAATTGGAGAGACATTTCCCCGACCATTTTTGGCGCAGTATTTGAATCTACATTGAATCCGGAAACCCGACGTTCTGGAGGAATGCACTATACATCTATTGAAAATATTCATAAAGTGATTGATCCACTCTTTTTAGACGATTTACAGAATGAATTTAATGACATTCAACAGATTCAGGTAAAGCGAACCAAAGATAAGAAGCTGGACGAGTTTCAGAATAAATTGGCTTCGCTCACATTCCTTGATCCAGCTTGTGGTTCAGGAAATTTCCTTACGGAGACCTATTTGTCGCTTCGACGTTTGGAGAATGAAGTGATAAGAGAAAAAGTTGGCGGACAGATGACATTGGGAGAAGTAAATAATCCGATTAAAGTTTCAATCCAACAGTTCTATGGAATAGAAATCAATGATTTTGCGGTTACTGTTGCAAAAACTGCTTTATGGATTGCAGAATCCCAGATGTTGGAGGAGACAAAGAGTATTGTTTATGGCTTTAATGATGATTTTCTTCCGTTGAAAACCTATGTAAATATTGTAGAGGGAAATGCGTTGCGGATAGATTGGGATAGCGTGATTCCTAAATATAAACTGAATTATATAATGGGAAATCCTCCATTTTCAGCAGGACGACGTATGGGTAATAGTCAGCGGAAAGATATGAATGAGGTCGCATTTGATTTTCCAAAAAATGGAGATTTGGACTATGTAAGTTTGTGGTATATTCAGTCTGCAAGATATATGGATGGCACCACTATAAAGGCTGGATTTGTTTCAACGAGTTCTATTACACAGGGCGAACAGGTAATGCTTTTATGGAAGATTCTGTTTGAAAAATATAAATTGAATATCATTTACGCTATTAGATCTTTTAATTGGCAAAGTGAAGCGAAAATCAAAGCCGGAGTTCATTGCGTTATTATAGAATTTGTGATAGGTCCGTATCAGAAAGATAAATATATTTGCGATGGGGGTATTGTAAAGAAAGTTAATTATATCAATGGATATTTGATGGATACAAAGGATACATGGATTTCTGGACAAAAAAAGCCTATTTGCAAAGTACCAATAATTAGTAATGGAAGTAAGCCTTTAGATAATGCTATTTGTGCATTTACTCCGGAAGAAAAAGCCGAGTTTATCAAGAAAGAACCAAAATCTGAGCCATATTTTTATAGATATATGGGAAGTAGAGAATTTATAAATAATGTGGAAAGATATTTCTTGTTGATCAACAGAATCCCACCTCATTTATTAGCAAAGATGCCATTGGTGCTTCAAAAATTACAAGAAATCAAGGAATATAGATTGAGTTCTTCGAGTGCTCCAACAAGGAAACTTGCGGATACGCCTTCTAAATTTCATTTTGAAAATATGCCCGAAAAAGAGTATTTAGTAATTCCCCAAACATCATCGGGGCGTCGCCGATATGTTCCGATTGGCTTTTTAACTCCTGATGTATTAGTAAATAATAAGTTGCAGGTAATGCGTGATGGCGGATTGTATGAATTAGGAGTTTTATCATCCAATGTTCATAATTCATGGTTGCGTACAGTTGCAGGAAGATTAAGAGAAGATTTCACATATTCTGTTAGTGTTGTATATAATACATTCCCATGGCCAGACATTAAGACAGAACAAAAGGAACGTATTGAAATGACAGCACAAGCTATTTTGAATGCACGAGCATTATATCCTGAAAGTAGCCTTGCGGCTTTATATGATGATTTAACTATGCCTGTAGAACTTAGAAAAGCCCATCAGGAAAATAATAAAGCGGTTATGGCTGCATATGGTTTTAGCACAAAAATGACAGAATCCGATTGTGTGGCAGAATTAATGAAATTGTATCAGAAATTGTCATAAATAGAACAGGTAGAGAGAATAATGGATCGAAATAATTTGAATAACATATTGGAGCAGTACATCTCTCGTTTTGAGGAATTAAATGATGTAAAAGGAAATGATGAGGGATATAAATGGAGAGCGGAGTCAAGATTTAAAAAATTCTGGGATATCAATGCTCCTGATTTTCCGGAAATGTTTATTAATTCAATGCAGGAGACGAGCAATCTGATTGATAATGCGACTGTCCAACCTATCGGTGGTATACGATTGTTACTGAAGCAGGAAAAAGAGATAGAGTTTGTCCGACAGTGTTTTCACAAGCTGTTTAGTGAAGATGATGGCGATTTAGATATGAGACAGCAACGGATTGATGAGTTTATTGATACCATAAATTCAAGAATAGAACAATATGTTAGTGGCTCATGGAAATATCCGCAAAGTCGAAACAGTGTAATTTATTACTTGAACTTGTGGAAACCAGAGGAGAATTATATTTTTAAATCTACAGAAGCAACTGCATGGGCAAATTGTATAGAGTATGGAGATGATTTTGGTAGTGGGAAGAACTTTTCGCTTAAAAAATATTATGCGATGTGTGATGAATTACTGGAAGCAATAAAGGATAATGCTGAACTAATGAAATTACATTCCGAAAGAATGAAGCAAGAAGCGAAAGGGTATGATGATAAATTACATATTCTTGTATATGATATTATCTATTGTGCGCACGCTTACGATTTTTATCGAAACATGGTAATATCCAGAACATCTACGAAAGAACGTATAAAAAAAGCTGCGAATCGCCAGAAGATAAATGAACTGGAAAATACGATTAAGGTTGCGGAAGAAAAAATACAACAACTTAAAACAGAAAAAAATGATTTGCCGAATATTACCGGTAAACAGGTTTATCACAAAAAATTTGGCATAGGTAATGTATTACAATGTGAAAATGGGCGGATTAAGATTTTGTTTCCGGTTAAAGAAATGACTTTTCAGTATCCACAAGCTTTCGTAAATGGTTTTCTGACATGCAATGACATTGATGAGACTATATATCAGGAAAACGGAGAAATTGAAAAGACTATCGATTTTCAACAGAAGGTCATTAAAAATGCACAGATAGAATTAGAACAATTACTTAGCAATAAAGGATAAGGACGGAGAATAATATGCTGAAAGAAATTGCTTAGTAAGTAAGATTAAGGAGCATAGAGGATAAATGGATGCACATAAAGCATTAATAACAAATATTTTTAATAATTCTACATTGGTAGAGGTTCCTTTCTTTCAGAGGTCTTATGTTTGGAAAGAAGATCTCTGGGGTAGACTTCTTGAAGATATGGAATTTGTGGTAAAAACAAAAAAACCACATTTTCTGGGTTCTATCATTTTAAAAGAAGGGCGAAAACCTAAACAGGGGGAAAATTTTGCTGACTGCAGAACTATAGTGGATGGACAGCAGCGCTTGACCACTTTCTTGATTTTTATGAAAGTACTCTGCTTAAAATTAAAACAGACAGCATTATTTGATTGCCAGTTTAGAATAATGGGGCAAATGATTGCGCTTAGACATGGAAGAAATGATATTCAGGCTTTTGAAAAAATAATGTCATTGGATAAAGCTGAAAAGATTAATAATCCAGAACCAGCCTCCAGAATAATAGGAGCTTTTAATTATTTTGTGGAACATATTGATGAAAGCAAACTGGATATCATGACTATATTTGTCAATACACAATTTGTTCGTATCGACTTGGATGCTGATGAAGATGAGCAACAGATTTTTGATACGATTAATTCCTTGGGTGTAAATCTCACCACTTCTGAACTGTTAAAAAATTATTTCTTTAATCGAGAGACAGTTGGAGAATATGATAAAAAATGGGCAGATGTATTTGAGAAAGATGCTGATACAAAAATATATTGGGATAAAGAAATCGAAACCGGACGTATAAAAAGAGCAGTTATTGATATCTTCTTTGATTCGTATTTTCAATTATTTATTCAGGATAGGAAATATAATATTTCAAATGAAGATAAACTTATGTATTCCAGAGTAGATCGGCTTGCACAGTCTTATCAACATTTTATCAATACATATTGTGATGGCAATAAAAATATTGTGCTGGATCAGATGAAAGATTATGCGGAATGTTTCAGAAATAATTTGAAACCAGATCAGTGTGAAATGAGTATTCCTAAAGAGGGAAGCATTGAACGGATAAATGTTGTGATTTTTGGATTGAAAAATACGACAATGATTCCTTACATCTTGTATATTGCAAAAAATGTTCAAGATAAAACGGAACTTGATAAGATGTATGGGATTTTGGAAAGTTATATAATGCGTAGAGTAGTGGTTCATGCATCGACTAAAAATTATAATAATCTTTTCACATCTTTAATTTTAAATAAGGTGTTGGATTCCCAGACTTTGAGTTCACGTTTAAAGGGAAATGGAGATGCAACCACATATTGCCCAGATGATAGTGAATTAAAAATCGGCTTTGAATCATCAAAACTTGTGAATCTTCAATCTAAAGGAATTATTTATTTGATAGAAAGCAAAATTCGTCCGGATAACAGTTCTACTGCATTACTTGGATTCAATAATTATAGTTTGGAACATTTGATGCCAAAGAAATGGAGAAATAATTGGGGAACTTGTGCTTCGGAAGATGAAGAGAAGAAAAGAGATTTAAAATTATTGACTTTGGGGAATCTGGCTATTATTCCACAGGCTTTGAATGCGTCCATACGTGATGCTGCATGGGATGTAAAAAAGTTAGGAAAGGGACAAAATAAACCGGGGTTACTTTTATGTGCAAGTGGACTCTGTACATTGTACGATGTCCTTAAAAAGAACGTTTGGGATGAAAGTGAAATTGAAAAACGAGCAGATTGGCTTTTAACGCAAGCAAAGAATATTTGGAAAATATAAGCTTTTCTATTAAAACGAAAATACATTTTTGAACCAATATGTAGATTTGCAAATGATATAAAATTTGTAAAATCCGCATATTGGTTTTTTTCAGTGAACAAGAAAAATGAAAAATTGAATGTTTGTACGAAGAAAAGAGATACTCAATTTTACGTTTTTTTAATTTTGGGTAGGGAACCAAAATTGGCAATTTTGCGGAAGTGTATACACACTTCCTGTCCTTGCTGTTCTTATAATCACATAGTGATTTCACAGGGATATAGGGCTTTTTAGCCTCTTTTATCAACCTGTGTTGTGACCGGAGAAATTCAGGGAACCATATATTAATTTATGCTGAATGTGAGGAACTGGGGAGCACAATCCTCAGCAAGATTGCAACTTCAGGAAAATACCATATTGTTAAAATAGCAATATGGTATTACCGAGGTGGATCTTGCTCTAGTGTGTATAGGGGTCTCGGCATAAATACAAAAAATGGGTTTGGGGGAATCCCCAGCAAGAGGAAAACCTGATGAGGGAACATTTGTCTGAAAGACAATATTGTTAAACACAGGTGGATCTTGCTCTGGGTTAAATAAGAAATTTACGAGAAGTATCATTTAGGGTTATTGTTATGTTTTCAAAAAATTGAAATAGTGATAATATGAATTGTAAAAATTTGTATTTGTAGGAAGGAAGCCATGAGAGCATTATTGGTTATTGATATTCAAAAGTCGTATATCACAAAATATGAAACTGATATTGTACAGAGAGTTAACGAGAGGATAATGGAAGCTCAAAAGGCTCAGTATGATATTGTATATATTAAGAACACGAAGAAACTTCGCAGTGGAATGGTAACAGATGAGTTTGCAGACGACCTCATTCTTGCATCAGATAATGTGTTTTGCAAAAGACAGGCGGATGCCTTTTTATCTGAAGAACTGATTTTATATCTTAAATCAAAGGGCGTTTCAGAGATAGAGATGATAGGTGTTGATGGGAATTCGTGCATCAAGGCAAGTGCAAAAGGTGCAGTGAAATGCGGATTCATTGTTTCTATTCTTTTGAGATGCGTAGGTGTATCCAATTTGTCGAGATTTGAAAAGACCAAAGAGGATCTTGAAAAAATAGGGATAATATTAAAGTAAGAATAAACAAATTCCGGTCAGGTGGTACAATATTTTTTGTGAAGTCCACTTTTATTCATTTTTGAATAAAAGAATTTTGAATCAGCAGCCGGTAGAAGCAGATAGTTATAAAAAGATTTTGACAACTATGAGTGCAAAAACAGAAAGCTGCGAAAATGTGTTTTGAGCTAATAGCAAAATTTGATGTTTTGTGATATCGAGGGTATGGGGAATCGTAATCTCCATCAAGTTCGTCAGAGAATCAAAATCCAGAAACTGGGTTTTGAGTTACTCTAGGCGATACTTGCTTTAGAAAATGATTTGCCATAATGAGTTAGAACATTGGAGGAGAAACTGTAAAAAAAGAGAGAGCCATAAGCAACTCTCTCTGTGATAAAAACAAAAAGTTATAGTATCAGTGGTTCAGTAAGATTACAAAAATCTTTAACAGGAATATTTTCTTTAAATGGTAAAACTGTTTCTAAAAAGGTTTCGTCTGCAAATCTTTCCAGTTCAGAATCAAAATGTATAATTGAAGCTATTGTATTTAATTGGTATGGAGGAATTGTAACAAAATAATCATAATCTTCGTAAGAAGGAGTAGCGCAAGAAACTTTGATTTTTCCGTCCAATTTCAATTTTGCAAATTCTCCATAAATGGCAGTTAAGGCTTTTTTCCTTTCATCATCAGAAGTAATTCTATCTACATATCGAATATACCAATAATCTATATTCCCATCTTTTAACTCAATTAAATAATCGTACGAGTTGGGTGTTCCGGATTTTATTGTCCATTCGACTTTATACAGACTTGTCATCATGGAAAGACCACGCATTAAAGTGGAAAAAAACTTTTCATGTATCTGAACAGCAGAGAGATCCGGAGAAAATCCATTGTCAGCAATTATCTTCTTTCGTTCCTGTATTTTCCGAGGTGAATATCCAGTAGCATCATATAATTCATTGATAAGTTCTGGATCATCAATGGCTTTTGCAATTTTATCAATAGTGCTTTTATATGGTCGCCCTGATCGGGTGCCATTGAGCATTCGAGAAATAGTCGCATTGTTTATGCCGGTTTGTTCAGATAATTCTTTTTGTGTTTTTGTGTGTAAAATTGTTTGAAGTATACTGATGAATCTTTCCTGATCGTAAACGCTGTCGGGATCTATTAATGTACTTGGATTTGATATAAATTCGTTCATTCCAATCTCCTTTTGATTTCTTTGACTTTTATGAGTTGACTTCTTAACCTTTATCTTATCAATTATGTTCCGAAAAATCAATTTTAAATATAAAGAAATCAAAGAAATCATTATTTCTGATTTGAAGAAGTCAAAGATGTCAAATACGCAATTGACATTTTGACTTCTTTGTGTATAATGTAAGATGAAAGAAGTCAAAGATGTCAAAGAAGTCAAAAAAGAAAGGAGGGCTGTGGATTGAAATATAGGGTTGTTTCAGTTTTGAAAGATAATAGACCACGATTTTTGATTATTTCGGATATAGAAGAAATGGCAATCCTTCCATCAAAGTATTTGAAGCATCTGGATCAGATTAATGCTTCTCCGAATACTGTAAAATCCACAGCCTTCGCACTTTCATATTATTACAATTTTCTGCAGGAACAAACGATAGGATTGGATGAGGTTACATTGCTGCCCTATTCAGAGCAGAATAAACACTTTATTGATTTCTTGTATTGGGTTAAGGATGGAAAACATACGGAACACAATACACAGACGAGCAATAAGACCTGCAATATGTATCTTGGTGCAGTCTTCAGATACTACCAGTTCTTGGCACTGGAAGAGGTTTTGCCAATGCTTAAAGTCTTACGGGTAAAAAAAGTATCGTATTTTGACAGCATGGGAGTAAATCATCAAAATGCAGTGAATTCGTTTAAAGGTTTCCTTAGAGAAGAAGAACCTAATCTGGAAGAAATAACATCCGAAGAAATACAGGCGTTGATAAATGCCTGTACGAATGACAGAGACCGCTTACTGATAGCAATGATGGCAGAAACCGGTCTTAGATTGGGAGAAATTCTGGGAATTCATTATACCGAAGATATTGATTTTGAAAGAAGGACGGTTCGGGTAAGGTATCGTGAAAACAATACCAATTTGGCAAGGGCAAAAAATGCAGAATATAGAATGGCATTGTTAAGTAATACAACTTTTGAGTTTTTGGTTAAGTACATTTCTGAAAACCGGAAAAGTCTGATGGATTCGGAGTATCTATTCACAAAATTGACTGGAAAAAACAAAGGGGAGCCATTAGATGCGGATTCTGTGTATAGCATGTTGAAAAGGCTATCCAAAAAAACGGATATCAATTCCCATCCGCATCAGCTTCGACATTATTTTGCAGAGGAAAGAAGAAAAGAAGGATGGGATTTGAATGACATTCGTTTTGCCCTGGGTCATAAGAAAGTTGAAACTACCATTAAATATTTGGGTGAGAATAATGAACGATTGATAGAAGCGACAGATCAATACTACTCAAATAATGAAGATTTATATCAAATTGCAGATTTTCTGTAAAAGGAAGGAGGGATTACCTTGGCAGTATTAAAAATTGTTCCGAAGTTATATCAGGAAAAAATATCTGAGAAATTAACGGAAGAGATATCTTTAGTTACGAATGGAGAAGCAAAATACTATAACCGGTTATACAAATTTTTTCAGCATACAGATATACAGTGTACGGCTGATATTAACTATGACACGAGAAAAATGTATATGGATTCTCTTGAGAACGAGGATATTTCAGAAAAGTATAGAGCGGAATTGCTGAGCTTATTTGATCGCTTAAAAATTGAAAATATGCCGGATGTCTATTCACAAGGCAATCCCTTCTCTGTTGAACAGGAGTTTTTTAAGCAAGATAAATTGTTTTTGCTGTATGTACCCAATAAGAAGAAAGCGCAATCCTTCCGTCAGGTGGTTGATAAAAATGATTTGTTATGGGACTTAACGGGAATACTTTCATCACAGTTGGTGCGACAGACAAAAATATTGCTGTGTGAAATTCTGAATATGGATATGGTACAAAGACACCGAAGATATTTTTTAGAACCATTAAAAGCACTTATAGGGTTTTGCGATAAGTACGGAATAGATGATATTGAAAAAATGGAACAGGCAGATGAAAACAGATTTTATCTGTACTTGAACAGGGAGTCGGAAATTATAAAAAAACAGGCTTCTAAGATTGTTGAGTTTGCGAGAAGAATGTTATTTCTAACAGATACAGAGACAAATTGGCAGGCGTGTATCTGGTATATGGATAGGTTTCAGTTTGATAAATCAAGAATCAATGCCAGTTCACCTGTTAAAAGCCTTTCATTTATTAATATTCATGAAAAAGAAAATCGTTGGTATTTACAATTATACGCAAAATATTTGGTCGGAATATCTGATCTGTCCTTATCAAATATCCGAAATAAAATAAGTTTTATTTCACAATTTCTACAATATCTGGACGGACGGAGTAAGAAAGTAACAGAACTGGATATGCAAGATATAGTGGAGTATTTGTCTGTTTTGGATGAGTCCGATATTAAGTATTCCACTTTCAATCGATATGTTACGCATGTGCATACATTTCTACAGTTTTTGAAGATGAAAAATATTGAAGTGTTGAAGTTTTATCCGGAACGATTTTTGAAAAAAGGTTTTCCGGAACACAATGAAAGAAGTGTCCCAGAAAAAACAATTGCTCATCTGATTAAGGAGCTGCCGACATTCCCAGAGCATTTACAGTTGATGTATTTGATTTTGTTTTGTACAGGAATTAGGAAAAGCGAGGTTTGCACAATAAAATCGGGAGTCTTTTATTCACAAGGCAATGAGAGTTGGATGCGTATATATCAAAGCAAAATGCGGAGAGAAAAAGTCATTCCGATTCCTAGTATATTAGTAGAACTGGTGAATGATTATGAAAAAAAGCACGGAATAAAAAATGGTGAGTATTTATTCAAAAATAAAAAGGGTGGTGCATTTAGTGGACAGACTTTTTCAAATCAGATGATTCGGGAGTGTAAGGTTCGTGGGATTGACTGCGGAGATTATATTTTTAGAGCACACGATTACAGACATAACCTTGCGACTTCAATGTACGGAAATGGAGTTTCTATACAAGGGGTACGAGATTATCTGGGGCATTCAAGTGAGAATATGACTAAACAATACATTGATTTCATGCCGGAACGTATTGTATCGGCTGAAGATAAATATTTTTCAAAAAATCAGTCATTTAAATTGAAAGGAGTAGAAGATGATGAAAGGTAATATTAATGTGATTTCTTATGACTGTTATCAACAAGCTACAGAAAAACAGTTGGCAGGGCTGAAATGGAAGGAAAACAGGGTGTACTACATATCAGAGATTCATAATGAAAAGATACAGGATGAGATTTATGGGTATATCGATGATAGATGCAGATGTTTATCCTTATCAACAGTAGTAAATGATATTTACAGATTTGATTTGTTGAAAGAATTTCTGAATGAGAAGTGTACAAGTTGTAGCAGCATCACTGATAAAAAATGGGAAGAACTGGAGAGAAGCTATAAAGCATTTTTATATAAAAAAGGATTGGCGCTGTATGTTAGAAGAAATAGACCGGATAGGCAAAGCGTTGGGCAACAAAGTAGCGCTCAGGTTTCTTTTCTGAAAATGTATTATGAGTATGTTGTGAAGTGTAAAACAGCAGATATTCCAGAAAATGAAAAGGATGTATGGGATATGAGAAAGCTGGATATTGTGCCAAGGAGTAATCCGATTCGTGGCAGATATAGATTAGATTTTCGTGAGATCAGGCAGAAAGAATTTAAGGAGATAATAAAGAAAATATTGTATAGTCACTGCCAGACAAAAGCAATGGGGAGTATAAAAGGTGAATTGCGTGGATTTCGTCGGTTCGCTGGCTTCATGTATGATCGGTTCCCAGAAGTAAGGCATTTCACAGAAATTAGCAGGGATATGATAGAAGATTATCTAGTTTATATAAAAACGGATACCGGTCTTACATCGGTCAGTTATACGACAGAACTGTCGGTTTTGGATAATCTGCTGGATGAAATTGGGCGGGAACTGGAAATAGAAAATTTATGCAACCTTTTTCTGTCGAGTGATTGCAGAGCATATGACAATGCTTTACCTGAAGCGTATTCGGATGCAGAAATCAGGAGATTTAATAGTGCATTAACAAAATTAAAGCCCCAGTTAGGAAGATGTTTAATAATACATCAGATGCTCGGTACAAGAATTGAGGATACGTTGACATTGCGTAGGGATTGCTTATCTGAAAAATCTGGACATTATTTTATAACTATTATCCAGCAGAAAACAAGGAAATACAAAAGACCGGTCAGCGACCAGCTGGCAGAATTGATTAGAAAAGCAATAGAGGTTTCCGAAAAGGAGCATCCAGATTCGGAATATATTTTTCTGCAAGATAATGGAAAATTATATACAGATTCGATGTTGAAATACCATGTAAATATTATGATTTATGAAAATGATATCAGGGATGATAATGGAAATTATTTTGAGTTTCGCACACATCGTTTTAGACATACATTTGGAGTGAAACTTACAGAAATGAAATTAGATGATGATAGCATTGCAAGGCTGCTGGGGCATAAGGATACACGAACCATACCACATTATAGGCGGTTAAGAAACGAAGCATTAGCGGAGGACACAAAGGCTGTACGAGAAGAAATGAATGAATTATTAGCACAATACAGGAGGGAAAAGGAAAATGCAGAAACACGATAAAATGGTAGCACTGGCAAAAGAAAAAAGTGCGGAAATGACAGAAACAGCGATAACAGCTATTGAAACAATGTACAGAAAAAATATAAAAATTTCTGTTGCTGAGCTTACAAAACTAACAGGACTTTCCAGGGGGTTTTTCTATAATAATCCGAATGTGAAACAGGTCATGATGGAATTAAAGGAAAAACAACAGGGAAAGACATTGCGGAATCCTAAAAGCGATGCTATTGCAAAAGCACAGGAAGCACGGATTAAGAGTTTAGAACAAAAATTATCCGATAGTGTCCCGAAAATAGAATATGAAAATCTTCAGAAAAAATATGAAGAATTACAAGTGAAATATAGTCAAATGAAAAAGGGAACACTGTTGAAGATGTATGACCAATTATAGGAAGAAAAGGAGAATATTTTATGCAGAACGAAATTTATGATAAGAAAAATGGACTTACTTATATGTTATGTGGTGATTATTATTTGCCGGAATTGGCACTTGCAGATACCGAACCAACTTATGGGAAATATGGGATGCTCCGTAAAAGCTATTTACAGGAACACAGAAAGGCAAAATATCAAATTTTGTTGTTACAAGGAGAACTTGTAGAGCATTTGAATCAGGTTGACGCAGAAGCAAGGGATATGGAAGAACGATTAGTAAAGCAAATGATGGAGAAACAAGGAATTACAGAGGAATTAAAAAGAACGGATCAGATGGAATGGCTGCGTAGAGTAAACAACATCCGTAACCGAGCGGATGAAATTATTTTAAATGAACTGATTTACGTGTAGGGGGGAGGAGCGACAATGAGATACCGGATTGAATATGCAGATGGACGGTGCTGTAATTTCGCCAATAGCCGGAAAGATCTTCTGGAATGGCTGAAATTATTAAAGGATGAAGAGATCGCAGATATTCGGAAAATCTACAAAAACGGTGTGACAGATTCTGTATTCGATAAGTACCAGAATTATGTGAATAGTAATGCTAATTAGGGAAGGGTAACAATCATTATTTGGAACGCAAGAATTCTGCAGTCCGGATAGCAAAAAAGTGGAAGACCGGAACGCAAGAATTTTGCAGTCCGGAAGGCAAAAAAGTGGAAATCCGGATAGCAAGATTTTGGCTGTCCGGAAAACTGAAAGAGAAATTGAAAAACTATCAAGAAGAAAGGGATTAAAAATGTTCATTAAATACATAACAAAAATGTTCCTGTATTTGACTATTGCAGTAATGACATTAATTTGTTGGTTTATAAAAATCCCGATGATGTTGGGAAATATTTTACTTTACTTTTTATCAATTGTTTTTATTATGACAGGTGTTTTAAGTTATGGGTTTGCACTGGAGTCTGCAAGCGAATGTTGTCGAATGATAATAATTGGCATGACGTTTGGGGCAATACCAGACTTTGTCCCATTTTTGGGAAAAAGTTTAGAGACATTAGTTGAAAAGCTGTTGATTATGACAAATGAATGATAAAGTCGATATGAAAGAGGGCTAGGAAAGGCTCTCTTTTCTTTTTTGTGGCTGAAAAATAGCCAAGGTAATAACTTTATATACAGTGTGTATTATGTACAGGTATTGTATTTATGCATGATGGGAGAATGAGGAGTCCATATAACCAGTTTGAATACGGGACATGATGGAAGCCTTTCAACACTTCATGCAAACAGCAGTCAGGATATGCTTTCCCGAATTGAAACGATGACATTGATGGGGATCGATCTTCCCCTGGAAGCAATCCGAAGGCAGATCGCTTCCGGGGTAGACATTCTGGTACATCTCGGGCGTATGAGGGATAAAAGCAGAAAGCTGTTGGAAATCACAGAAGTATGTGGATTTGAAAACGGAGAGATCCAGACCAGGCCGCTGTATCGCTGGGAAGAAGGAAAGGGACTTGTAAAAACCGGAGAACTTTTGCATTGTGAAAAAATGAAACGGGCAGGAATCAGCCTATGAAAGAGCGGAAAGGAAAGAATCAGAAATGGAGATCTACGAGGAAAGATTACAGGATGTATCATTTTACGGGGAAGGAGACCGCAAAGTATCTTCTGGAGGGAGCTGCCGTATGCGCTGCAGCCGACTATCTGTTTTATCAGAGCCTTCCTGTGTTGCTGTTTATGCTTCCAATACCAGTGCTTTTTCTGAAAATGCAGAGGAAAAAATGCATTGCACGGCAGCAGAGGAAGCTGAATTACCAGTTCCGGGATGCTCTGACGGCCATGAATGTGGCGGTACAGGCCGGCTATTCCGCGGAGAATGCGGTGCGTGCCAGTGTAAAGGATCTGGGGAGACTTTATGAAAAGGGAAGTGATATCCTGGATGAATTTCGGTATATCGAAAGCCAGCTGCGTCTGAATGTTCCGGTGGAAGATCTGTTCCTGGATCTGGGAAAACGCAGCGGAGTGGAAGATATTGAAAATTTCGCAGCAGTATTTTATACAGCAAAAAGAACAGGCGGGGATATGACGCAGGTGATCCAGAAAGTAGCCAGAATGCTTAGTGATAAGATCGAGGTAAAAAAAGAGATCGAGGCAACGCTGGCCGCAAAGAAATCGGAACAGATGGTTATGAGTATCATGCCGGCCGGTATCATCTGCTATCTGAAACTGACTTCGCCGGGATTTTTGGATGTACTTTATGGGAATCCTTTCGGAATCTGTGCCATGACAGTTTGCATGGTGATCTATGGCTTGTCTTACTGGCTGGGTGTGAAGATTGTAGACATAGAAGTGTAGGTGAGGATAATGTGGATACATATTTTGATATTTATGGTGATCCTTGGGGTGTTTCTGGCAGGAAAAATGGGGCGGCTGCCTCCGGAAGCCGGAAATCCGGAAGAAAAGAAACTGTTTATATGGATAGCGCTTACCGGAAATATCATCGGTATGCTCCTGACATTTCAAAGTGGCGGAGATAAGGTTTATTCATCCGGATACCGTATGGAAAAAGAGGAGACAGGTGCTTATGAAGAGAAATTCAAAGTATCTGTAGACGGAGAAGAAGCCGGTTCCCTGTATGTGCAGGTGCCGGAAAAAGAAACAGAAGGATCCGAAGAAGAACCGGAAACAGAACTTAGCGAAGAACAGCAGCGAGAGAAAGAGCTGCAGGACATGATCGTACAATATAATCAGAAAAAAAACGATCCGCAGTACTATTATCTTCCAGATGAATGGAATGGAAAACATCTTGAATGGGAGCAGCCAAAAGACAAAACAGGAAACCTGCTTTCAGCTCTTGGTCTGGCAGCAGCGGCAGCAGCTGTCATTGCAAAAAAACGGGAAGAACAGAATGCTCAGATAAAAAGAAGAGAACAGATGCTGATGGATTACCCAGGACTGATCATGAAATTTACCCTTCTGGTGCAGGCAGGCTTAACTGCCAGAAAAGCGTTCCAGAAAATAGCACTGGATTACGGAAAGAGAGAAGATGGTAAAAAACGTGAGGCTTACGAAGAAATCCGAGTAGCCTGTTATGAGATGGACAGTGGGATTTCCGAAGCAGAGGCTTACCGGAGATTTGGAGAACGGTGCGGACAGGTAAAGTATAAAACTCTGTCAACACTACTGATCCAGAACCTCCAGAAAGGAAGCAGGTATCTGGCCGATCTGCTGGAAAAGGAATCCGTGGAAGCCTGGGAGGAGCGAAAAAGAAAAGCAAGAGTGCTGGGAGATACAGCAGCAACAAAACTGCTTCTTCCGATGGTCTTGATGCTCCTGGTGGTGATGGCGGTGATCATGCTTCCGGCATGCCTTTCCTTTTACGGAGGGTAGGACTGGAGAACAGAGAAAGGAAATGTGAGGTGACAAATGAAAATATGTGGAAGTATGTAAAAGAATTTGCGATGGAAGAGGATGCGGTGGGTGTTGTGGAGATCATCCTGATTCTGGTGGTTCTGATCAGTCTGGTCATCATCTTTAAGGAACAGCTTACAGCACTTGTTAAAAAAATCCTTACAAAAATCACAAAACAGAGCAATACGATCTGAAAATAAGAAAAAACGGTGATATCTGCTGATATTTTCGTTTTGGAAAGGAGAGGTACCCCTTGGCAGGAAATGTGAAAAAAGGCAGCATTACGATCTTTCTGGCTCTGATCTTGAGCCTGGTTCTTTCTCTTGTGTGTGCCAGCATTGAATCTGTACGCATGGCAGCTGCCAGGACACAGATACTTAACAGTATGGATATTGGCTTATATTCCTTATTTGGACAGTATGACCGAACGCTTTTGGAAGATTATGAGCTGTTTGCACTGTATGCAGGTGGAAAAGAAGAACTGGATATGGCTTCTGTATATGATGATTTTCAGACTTATATGAAACCTGTATTGAAACAGAACAGTCAGAAACTGGAGCTTCTCCAGGGCGGGTTCAATGGTTATCAGCTTCTGAGCGACGGAAAAGGCGAGATTTTTTACCAGCAGGCTGTTCAGTATATGCGTGAAACTCTGGGAAGCCAGGGGGTACAGACTCTTCTCGGAAAACTGAAGGATCAGGAAAAGAAGACAGAGGATGCAGAGAAAAAAGGAGAACAGGCAGAAAATAAAGGAACGTTGGATTCCTATGATTCTGCTATTACGGACGCCGCGCAGAAGAGCGAAGAAGCCAAAAAAGAACAGGAACAACAAAAAAACCAGGGAGATTTTTCGGATGCAGGAAATGGGGATGATTTTACCGGCGGTGTTGATGAAAGCGTGGAAAATCCTATTCCGATCATCAGAAGAGTCCGTAAAATGGGACTTCTTGATCTGGTAGTACCATCCGAACGGGGAATATCGGATGCGGTTACAGACAGAAAAAGCCTTACATCCGGAAGAAAGCTCCAGACAGGACTAATGTTGGATACGGATATACGATCCGATAATTCGTATACGTCCGGAATATTGTTTGGACAGTATCTGCTAAAGAAACTGGGAAATTATCGAAGACCGGCAGCGGCGGGGTTGAATTATCAGGTGGAATATATTCTTGGAGGGAAGAACAGTGATCGGGAAAATCTGAAGTCCGTGGCAGGAAAACTTCTGGTGATCCGTCAGGGGGTTAACATGGCGTATCTGCTTTCAGATGGTGGAAAACGGATACAGGTCGAAACACTGGCGCTGGCGATTGCATCAGGTTTTCTGATCCCACCGGCGGCAGCAGTGATCGAAGCGGCACTGATCTTTTGCTGGGCATTTGCGGAGAGTATTCTGGATGTCCGGGAACTTTTTGCAGGAGGACATGTACCTCTTATAAAAAACTCCTCAGACTGGCAGCTGTCTTTGAGTAATCTGCCCAATATCCTGGACAAACTGGATTCTTCAAGAAAGGATGCAGGGAATGGAATGTCTTATGAGGATTATCTTCAGGTTCTGCTTATGGCGAAAGGAAAACAGGATAAAGTTCTGAGAGGAATGGACATGATCGAGTGCTCTGTACGTGAAAAGGGAAAAAGACCGGGTTTTCAGATGGATCACTGCATCACTGCCCTGGAAGCGTCTGCAGATGTAAAAGCAAACAGACGGAAAATATTTACAGTTACACGTCAGTATGCGTATGAATAGAAAGAGAGGTGTACAGGGATGCTTTTTCAGAAAGGAAAAGAAGATAAAAATCAGATAAACAGACTGGATCAAAAAAGAGAAAGGCGCTCTCGAAGAGCTTTTTTCCTGCTTTCCCCGATAAGCCGGAAAACGCTTTCTGGAAAAGTATCCCTGTGCACCTTTCTGAAAAAAGCAAGTCTCACTCTGGAGACTGCGATGGTTTTGCCGCTGTTTTTTTTCGGAGTGCTCACACTGCTTTCTTTTATGGATATTTACAAGGTACAGACGGAGCATCTGACCGGCTTGTGCCAGAAAGCAAAGGAAGCAGGTATGTATGCGTATGGTGCCGGCGGTTCAGGTACAGAAACAATCACATTGCCGGACGTATATTCCTATCAGCCCATAGGTGGTCTGATCCCGCTTCCTAAAATATGGTTTCACAATACGATAAAGGTTCATACGTGGAATGGTGTAGTATACGAAAATGGAAAGGATACAGTGGAGAGCCAGCCTATGGTGTATGTGACAGAATCAGGAAGTGTGTATCACAGAAAACTGGGGTGCAGTTATCTGAATCTGTCTGTTCAGCAGATATCAGGCTCTTCGGTTAAAGCTTTAAAAAATGCATATGGAGAAAAGTATCAGGCCTGTGAGCTGTGCAGTCGTGGGCAGGAACCGGCCGGAGTGGTATATATCACAAAAAAGAGTAACCGTTTTCATAACAGGGAAAGCTGCAGCGCATTGAAACGATCTGTACGGATGGTGAAAGAAACTGAGGTTTCCGGTGAAATGAGTGCCTGCGGACGATGTGGCTGAAGGGAGAGATCATGAGCAGTGTAAAAATTTGCATGACTGTACTTCTTGTAATTAATACCTGGACAGATATCCGAAAAAAAGAAATCTGTTTACCGGTGCTTTTTATATTTCTGGCAGGCGGGATCCTGTGGCGGATCAGGCAGGGGCTTCTCTGGCCGGCAGGGATTATTTCCATGGGAATCGGAGTATTTATAATTTTGATCGCTTTGATCAGTGGAGGAATGGTCGGATTTGGAGACGGATTGCTGATACTGACAATGGGCTCTGTGCTGGGAGCCGGAGAACTGGCAGGGATCCTTTGTGGTGCATTATTGTTGTGCGGAATCTACTCAGGCATTGAGTATCTTATGCTAAAAAAGAGTCGAAATGAGGAAATTCCTTTTGTACCGTTTCTGCTGATCGGATATTTTGGAGGGATATTTTTGTGAGAAAAATAAAAAAGGGGAGCTTTACAATAGAAGCTGCATTGCTCATGCCTCTGGTGCTTATGATACTGATCGGAGTGCTGTATCTGGATTTTTTTGTACATGACAGAGCATATCTCACTGCGGCAGCTTATGAGGCAGCAGTCAGCGGCAGTATGGAAGGATATAAAAAGAAAGGGAACATATATGAAAAGGCGGATATACAGGGAAGAATGCTGGGAGATATCGGGCTGCCGGGAGGAGAGAATCTGAGCATGCAGACAAATGCAGGAAAAACTGTGAAAGTAACTTACAGACTGGAAGTACCTGCCGGGTTCCTGGGGCAGAAATGGAAGCTGGAAGTCAGTGGTAAGGCAAAGCCTCTGCGGCCTGTGGGATGGATCCGCAAGGTAAAAGGAACTGTGGATTTGCTGGGAGAGGTGACGCCATAAAATGAGAACGGAATATAAAAGAGATATGAATCATAATTATCTGATCCTGACAGGAGATGAGAGAATCGATACAGATTCTTACCAGGTAAGGATGATCGTGGCCAATGCTGTGCCGGATCTTCTTCAGTGTCGGATACAGGGAATCGACGGAAAATTCATGGTGTATTATGATATAACTTCCAGGCATTCCATGACTGCGCTTTTTGAGGAAAAAAAGATGGATCTGGAGTCGCTTCAGGTGATACTGGGAGGTTTTATACAGATCATGGAAGAAATGTCCGAGTATCTTTTGAATCCCTGTCAGCTGATCCTGGAACCGGAATATATCTATCTGGATGCGGAAAGAAAAAGTGTCCGATTTTGTTATCTTCCGGGATTTCATGGGGAAATACAGAAACAGTTTCAGAGTCTTGCGGAGTATATCCTTCCAAAGCTGGATCATGAAGACGGAAAAGCGGTCATGTTGGGATATAATGTATACAGACGTGCACTGGAGGACAGCTTTCATCTGGAATACATCAAGGAAGAGTTATATAAAATATGTAACAGCGACGAGGAAGATTTTTCTCTATATGAAAAAAAGAAAACAGTGCTCCAGGAAGAAAACAGGATGACAGAGGAGGAAAAAGCAGAGGATCTGTGGCAGGTGGAAGGCTGGGAAAGAGCCAGTGTGTCCGGAAATGAAAAACAGAAAAAATCTTCAGCGGACTCACAGAAGCGGAAAACAAACAAAATATGGAAGCCAGTGGCTGGATTTGGCGCAGCATTGGTGCTTCTTCTGGGAATTACGGCAGGAATGGCCGGCGGATATATTCCAAGAATAAGCAAAGAAATTTTTCTTCTGGGAATTCTTGCAGCAATGATACTGGGGATGCTGAGCTATATTCTGATCAAAAAAGTCGGTGGAAAAAAGAAAAAACTGGATACGCCGGTGCCTGAGCAGAAATATGGTGCGGCGGAAAAAGAGGCAGCTGTATATTCTGAAGATCAGAAAGAATCTGGTACGCTGTCAGGGAGCAATGCCGGTGACAGCAGAAAAGAACTGGAAAAGATCAAAAAAAATATCCCGACAAAAGCGGAAGATTTTTTAGATGGATTTGGTGAAACAGTAGTTCTTTCGGCAGGTGCATCCAAAGGTCCTGCTACATTAGTAAGCCGGGAACCGGGGGAATTGGCTACCATTTATTTGGAAAAAGATATCACAGTGATCGGAAAACTGGAAACTGCGGCGGATGCAGTGATCAATATACCAACTGTCAGCAGGATCCATGCCAAGATCCGAAAAAGGGAGGGGGCATATTATCTGGCAGATCTGAACTCCAGAAATGGGACTTCTGTAAATGGACAGCTTCTGAAAACAGGAGAAGATTATTTGCTGGAGGATGAGGATGAAGTCGATTTTGCACAGGCCCGTTATATTTTTTTGAAATAACAGAGCGAAAAATCCGGTTTTGTATCGTATTAATATGGGACCGTAGGTTGTCCGCCTGATGAAAATCTGTTAAAATAATGAAATAAATTCGAATTTTCAGATTATAACAGCGAGTTATGGGAAATATTTCCGGAACCGCTGTGGAAAGAGGCCGGAATTGGAAGAAATAAAAAAAGAACCTGTGACAGTTTTACTGATCCTCATAAATACGCTGATCTTTCTTGTGGTGGAATTTACCGGCGGCTCGGAGAACGGGCAGCATATGCTGGAATGCGGTGCTGCTTATGCACCGCTGATCCTGGAACAGGGACAGTGGTATCGGATGTTTAGCAGTATGTTTCTGCATTTTGGTGCGCCGCATCTGATCAATAATATGCTGGTTCTGTTTGTGCTTGGCCAGAGACTGGAACCGGTAACAGGAAAGATAAAATTTTTTCTGATCTATATATTTGGTGGTCTGGGCGGAAATATGCTCTCTTTGTTTTTTGATATGTATGCAGGAAACGCTTCTTTATCTGCAGGAGCTTCCGGAGCTGTTTTTGCAGTCATGGGCGGTATGATCTATGTGATCATACGGCACAGAGGAAGAGTGGCGGATCTGACTGTCAGACAGATGCTGATCATGGCCGCATTTTCACTGTATTTCGGATTTGCAAGTGAAGGCGTGGATAACGTAGCGCATATAGGCGGTTTGTTGAGTGGTTTCCTGATCGCTGTAATTCTTTATCATCCCAGAAAAATATGGAAAACAGTTCCCTGACCGGGAGCGCTCTCAAGCGTGATGTCTCCACTGTGTGCCTGAGCGATCTGTTTTGAAACAGCAAGGCCAAGGCCGGTCCCGGATTCCTTGGTTGTGAAAAATGGCTGAAATATCGTAGCCTGCTGTTCCTTTGAGATTCCACATCCGTTATCCCGGATATCAATGCGGATGCCGGAATTTTCCGGAATGACAGAAAAAGAAATCTTTCCTCCGGGAATAGGAACGGCTTCCCATGCATTTTTCAGAAGATTCAGAAGCATCTGCCGGACACGGATCCGGTCAAGAGCCATCGATGGCAATGAATCTGGAATATCTGTTTCAAGTGTGATCTCCAGATAATCCAGGGTAGGTTTTATGGAGGAAAGGATCGTTCGGAGGTAGCTGCAGGTGTCAATGTTTTCTCTTTTGACATGGCCTGCATTATTAAATGCAGAAAGTTCATCAAGAAGTTCTTTTACATAATCAAGATTATCCATAACATCATCCCAGTGCTCATATTCTTTGACCTCAGGATGTGCAGATGCGATCATCTGGAGTCCGCTGTTAATAAGAGTCAGAGGATTCCGGAGTTCATGTGAAAATTTTGAAAGTGTATAATGAAAATCGTTTTTCAATTTACTGACTGTAGTATCGTTGCACATATTATCACCTCGAAAAAATATTAACATCAGAAATTTCAAATATCAACAAGAACAGTATTGAAAAATTCGAGAAAATACGACAAAATAAGAATATAGATAAAATAATTTTGCAAACAAGGAGGACAAAATAATGGGAGATTGCATATTTTGTAAAATCGCAAATGGAGAGATTCCATCAGCAACACTTTATGAGGATGAGGAATTTCGCGTGATTCTGGATCTGGGACCGGCAAGCAAAGGACACTCATTGATCCTGCCGAAAAAGCATGCAGCGAATATTTATGAACTTCCGGATGAGACTGCCGGAAAAGCAATGATCCTGGCTAAAAAAATGGCAGGAAAGCTGAGAGATGCACTGAACTGTGATGGATTTAATGTTGTGCAGAACAATGGAGAGATCGCAGGACAGACTGTGTTTCATTTTCACATGCATCTGATTCCGAGATATGAGGGAGATGGTGTTGGTTTAACCTGGAAACCCGGAGAACTCAGCGATGAGGTGAGAGATGAAATCTTAAAGAAAATTAAAGAATGACAAATAGCCACTAAAGAGGAAAAATGAATAATCAGACATTTGAAGAGTTTTATCTTAAATACCGAAAAATATCCAGAGGGTATGCGTATGGGGTTCTCCATGACTGGAGTACTGCTGATGATGTCAGTCAGGATGTACTTTATAAAATGTATACTATAAAGGATGGCCTGAATATTGATAATGAAAAGATGATGTTTTCTCTGATCAAGAGGGCATCTATGAATAAGGCTTTGGATTATATAAAGAAATCAAGCTCCAAGCATGAGTTTGTCTGTCAGGAAGAAGTTGCGGCATTTCTGGAAGAACAGAATTCGGTCGATGCGGAAGAGGTATTTCTGCGTAAAGAGAAGAAAGAATTTATGTATATGGTGCTGAGAAGATTTCGAAAGGAACAGCCGATAAATTATGAGATCTTAATTCAGGTCAAATATCTGGAGATTTCCGTTGAAACAGTTGCAGAAGAATATGGTCTGACGAAAAGTGGTGTCAATAACAGGATATATAAAGCGAAGCGCTGGCTGCAGGAAGAATTTCGCAAAGTATACGAATAAAAGAAAACCCTGCCAGCCCGGAAGGGAGTGGCAGAGTTTTCATATGGCTGTTGTGGAAATATAGTCAGGCTCTGGCGCATTCTTCAATAAGATCAGTGATCTTACTGATGGAATCTACCTGGCCGTTTCCTGCCATAGCATCTGTATATTTCTGACGATCGGTATAGAGCTGGCGGATGGTTTCCAGAAGCTTTTCTTCTGTAATCTCCTCTTCTTCCAGCACTTTACTGAAGCCCTGGCGTTCGAAGGATCGAGCGTTAAGGATCTGGTCACCACGACTGGCTTTGGCAGAAAGCGGGATCAGAAGATTTGGCTTATGAAGTTCGCGGATCTCACAGATTGCGTTAGCGCCTGCGCGGGAGATCACGATATCAGCCATGGCAAACAGATCCGGAAGTTCGTCCTGGATATATTCATACTGGACGTATCCGGCAGTACCGTTGAGAGATTCATCGGTTTTTCCCTTTCCGCAGAGATGAACAACCTGGAATTCCTTCAGAAGTTCAGGGAGGATCTTGCGGACATTATCATTGACAGAAGCAGCTCCCAGACTACCACCGATAACCATAAGTACCGGTTTGTCAGCAGTGAAACCACAGAATTTACGACCGTTTTCCGCATTTCCGGAAAGAAGTTCCTGGCGGATCGGAGTTCCTGTAAGAACTGCTTTGTCAGCAGGAAGATTGGCGACTGTCTCAGGAAAATTACAGCAGATTCTGGATGCAGAAGAGAGACAGAGTTTATTGGCAAGACCTGGAGTCATGTCGGACTCGTGGATCAATGCGGGGATTTTTAAACGTTTGGCCGCGATCACAACGGGAACCGTAACGAAACCGCCTTTAGAAAAAACAACGTCCGGTTTCAGCTCTTTCAGAATCTTTCTGGCCTGGCTGAATCCCTTCAGTACACGAAACGGGTCAGAGAAGTTTTTGAGATCGAAGTAACGTCTCAGCTTTCCGGATGAGATTCCATAATATGGGATTCCAAGTTCTTCGATCAGTTTTTTTTCGATTCCTTCGTAGGAACCGATGTAGGAAATCTTATAACCAAGCTCCCTGAGCTTTGGAATCAGGGCAATATTTGGAGTTACATGTCCGGCAGTACCACCGCCGGTAAGTACGATGTGTTTCATTTGGATTCCTCCTGAATAGTCATATACTATCATTAAATATGAACTCTAACGGAGGAATTGTCAAGGAAAGATAGGATTACAGGAGAAAAATAATGGAAAATTTCAGGGATGCTGAACTGAAAAAATGGTTGGCAGAAGAATATGAAAAAGAAACCGAAGAGATGGAAAAAATCCTGTTTCCAGATGGAGTGATTCCTGATGATGGAGAAACAGAAGAGGAGGCAAAGGCTGCTTATCAGAGGCTTGTAGAAAAACTGAAAGCAGATGGTGTTTACAAAGAAGACGAAACTGACAGTATTAAAACTGATGATCATAAAGAGAATGTAAAAATCGTTTATCTGCCCGAAAAGAAAAGTCATAAAGCAGCTCGCGTAGCGGCAGCAGTACTTGTATGCTCAGCCGGTATCTTCGCCGCAAGCATGACCAGCCAGGCGAACAGGAGTTATTTTATTGATTCTGTGAGGTATTGGGTTGGACATGATACGAAGATTGTGGTAGATAATGATAGAACGAATGAGAAAGAATATGAAGATGAGCAGACGGCAATTGATGAAATAGAAGAAGAACTGGGTGTTGATATTCCACGTTTTTTATATCGGCCTGAGGGACTTGAATTTAAAGACTATAGAGTCAATTCAGATTCAGGATATGCATTTTTGGAATATAGTTATAATGGCGAAATTCTAACGATATATATTAATAAATATGATAAAGAAACTAAAAGCAGTGGTGCAAGTTTAGATGGAAAGGAAATAGAAACTATTAAATTGCCTGAGGAAGAAATTAGTATTCAGATAAAGAAAATAATGGCTAAGGGAGATAAAAAGGCTAGTTATGTTGCGTACTGGAATAGTTCTACAGAGTTTTATCAAATAGAAGTCCGAATGGAAGAACAGGAGTTTATAAAATTAATCAAAAATATAAAATTTTAATGAGATAATGCCCTTTTTTCATCGTATATATAATGTAATGAAAGTTTAAAGGTGAAAGGTATAATGAAAGAGAAAATGAAAAGGATAATAAGTTTATTGCTTTTAGTATGCTGTTGCAGTATGTTGTTTGCAGTTCCTGCGATGGCAGAAAGTTTATCGGATGATTTTTCAGTGGAAACAGATACGAATGAGGATTATGCAGAGGATACGACTTATAGTGTTCTTAGAGGTAATAATTTAAGTTTTGGAACAACAACAATAAAAAAATTAGCAAGTAATAAGGTGATTATTACAGGAATAACACAGTGTCATCATATATGTAGTAAGGTATATTTAAGTGTATATTTGGAACGTAAAGTAAATGGGACATATTCTACATATAAAAGCTGGGATTTTACAGCTTCTAACGCAACTAATCTGACTAGAGATCTCACGGTAATCGTGCCAAGCGGTTATTACTACCGAGTACGAGGCTATCACGCAGCTAAAGATGGCAGTAAAGAATCAACAACAACTCTGACCAATGGTGTTTTAGTAAAATAACAAACCAACAAAATAAATCACACCCCCAGCGATGCCACTCCCCCAAAAAAATAAAAAATCCAGTAAACTTTACATTACCTTCGCTGGGGAATGTCTAAAAATTCTGTATAATATCAAAAAATCTAAAAAAATCCCCTTAAAAAAAGAAGCATATTTCACAAAAAGACTGTCAAAAAACATATATTTCGTGTATAATAAATACAATAACAAACCGTTAATAAACAAAAAGTCGATTATTTCTTCTTGGAATTGTATATCACAGCGTTTCTGGACGATCGGATATCACAGAGAGATCCTTCAGGCTTTTTTTGATATGGAAATTTCAGAACGTGGGACGGAAAAGGGGGCTTGTGCATGAAGATAACATTTATCGGTGCTACGCATGAGGTGACTGGAAGCTGTTATTATCTGGAAGCGGCAGGACGGAAGTTTCTGGTGGATTATGGAATGGAGCAGGGACCGGATTATTATGAAAATAAGGAGCTTCCGGTGGCTCCGGGTGATCTGGATTTTGTGCTTCTGACACATGCACACATGGATCATTCCGGAAATCTTCCGGCCTTGTATGCAAAAGGCTATCAGGGGCCGATCTATGCGACAGAGGCAACTTGTAATCTCTGCGATATCATGCTTCGTGACAGCGCACATATCCAGATGTTCGAGGCTGAGTGGAGAAACCGAAAGGGGCGGAGAGAAGGAAAACCGGAATTTATTCCTGCATACACTATGGAAGATGCCATGGGTGTGCTCCGGAACTTCGTCAGATGCCCATATGATAAGATCATCAAACCGGCAGAGGGAATCGAAGTAAGATTTGTGGATGCAGGACATCTTCTTGGCTCCAGCAGTATTGAAGTCTGGATGACGGAAGAGGACAAAACAGAAAAGATCGTTTTTTCCGGCGATATCGGAAATATCAATCAGCCGCTGATCAGGGATCCGGTATATATCCGAGAGGCAGATTATGTTGTGATGGAATCTACCTACGGAGACCGCAGTCATGGAGAACGTCCGGATTATCCGGCAATACTGGCAGAGATCGTCCAGAGGACCTTTGACAGAGGCGGCAGTTTGGTAATCCCGTCCTTTGCAGTAGGCCGTACTCAGGAAATGCTGTATTTTATCCGACAGATCAAAGAACAGGGACTGGTTCACGGCCATGATGGTTTTACGGTATATGTAGACAGTCCCCTTGCCAATGAGGCAACTACGATCTTCAGTGAGAATGCATATACCTGCTATGATGAGGAAGCAATGGATCTTTTGAATAAAGGTATCAATCCGTTATCCTTCCAGGGATTGAAGACCTCCGTTACTACCGATGATTCCAGAGCTATCAATTTTGATGAGGACTGCAAGGTGATCATTTCCGCCAGCGGCATGTGTGATGCTGGTCGTATCAAACATCATCTGAAACACAATCTGTGGAATCCCAGAAATACCATTCTTTTTGTTGGATACCAGGCTATCGGAACTCCGGGACGGGCATTATTGGAAGGTGCAGTGGAGATGAAGTTGTTTGGTGAGACTGTGCAGGTAGCTGCTGAAATATGCAAAATGCCGGGAATCAGCGGTCATGCTGATGTAAACGGACTTATAGAATGGGCGAAAGCCTTTGAGACGAGACCAAAACACGTATTTGTTACGCATGGTGATGATACGGTGACGGAGATTTTTGCCCAGAGGCTTAAAGAAGAGCTTGGGTATGATGCAACAGCACCCTTTAGTGGAACTGAATATGATCTTCTGGAGAACAGGTGTATCCATGAGGCTGTCGGTGTTCGGATCGTAAAGGCAACTGCTTCGCCGAAAACAACCAAGGCTGCCCGTGCATATGAGAAGCTGCTGGCTATGGGACGTCGCCTGATGTCCGTGATCCGGAAGAATGAAGGCTGCCCCAATAAAGATCTGGATCGTTTTGCAAGAGATATCCAGTCACTGTGTGACAAGTGGGACAGAACAGATATTTAACCGGATAACAAAGATAACATTGAAACAATTATTTTGTCAAATCATCATAAAATCACCCTGCGGAAATTTTTCGCAGGGTGATGATAAATCCGATATACAAAGTAAGCTTATGTGAGATCAGCCTTCGTTCAATGCCTGGCGGATGGCTTTTGCAAGCTGATCCGGACATGAAGTTGGTTTGAATCCGCAGCGGATGCCTTCCAGACGGGAGATCACTTCATCTGCATCCATTCCCTCTGCAAGCTGTGCAACACCCTGTGTGTTTCCGGAACATCCGCCTGTAAATTTGATATTGTGAACTTTTTTATTATCGTCGATCTCGAACTCAATTCCCTGAGCACAGACGCCTTTTGTCTTATAAACCATTCTGGTTACCTCCTGTTCTGTTTATTTATCGATTATAGCATCTCTCAAAAAAAGTTTCCATAAAAAATAAAATTTGTTATAATGAACAATGTAGAAAAAGAAAAAGATACTGCTGAACGGAAAAAACTGTGAAATTCAGCGGGATATCATATTGAAAGAGAGGATTTACAGATCATGAAATGTGTTGGAATCATAGGAGCAATGGAACAGGAAGTAGCAAGACTGAAAGAGGTTATGGAGAATGTATCCATTACTACCAGAGCCGGAATGGATTTTTATGAGGGTGTTCTGGAAGGAAAGAAGGTAGTTGTGGTACAGTCCGGGATCGGTAAGGTAAATGCCGGCATGTGCACCCAGATCCTGGCAGATCTCTTTCAGGTGGAAGCGGTGATCAATACCGGTATCGCAGGAAGCCTTAACAATGATATCAATATTGGAGATATCGTACTTTCCACAGATGTTCTTCATCATGATATGGATGCAACCGGATTCGGATATGCGAAGGGACAGATCCCGCAGATGAAAGAGTTTTCCTTCCAGGCAGATGCGTGCCTTCGTAAGATCGCACATGATGTATGCGAGGAAGTAAATCCGGAGATCAGGGTTTTTGAAGGAAGAATTGCTTCCGGAGATCAGTTTGTATGTGATCAGGGTGTAAAAGATAATATTGTAAAGGAATTCAGCGCCTATGCTGTTGAGATGGAGGGCGCAGCGATCGGACAGGCAGCAGCTCTTAACGGGATTCCATTCCTGATCATTCGTGCTATCTCAGATAAAGCAGATAATAGTGCAAACATGGATTATCCGGCTTTTGAAAAGCTTGCAATTGAGCACAGCGTACGTCTGACCCAGGGAATGCTGAAACGGATGGCCTGATCGGAACTTTGAAGGGAACCGTCATTTTTCTTCTGCATATACTGTAAGAGATAGCAGAGAGAGGACAGCAGAAGAGTTATGATCTATCCAGATTTTTATCCGTTTTATGCTACACAGGGAAGTCCTGGTTTTTATAATGAAGAGAGAGAACAGGAAAAGGAATTTGATCTGATGAGATCATACTATCCGGATACAGCCCGAAGGATCCAGGAAAAAGCGGAAGCACAGTGTCAGCTTTTGGATTATGAGGGAAGCCGGCTGTATGATGAATATCCGGATCGTTTCATGCTCTATCACATCTGTCACCAGGTGAAAGGACAGATGGAAGGAGATACCAGTGTACAGGAGATTCCAGGAGGGTTCCTGGATGATCTGATCGAAGTGCTGGTGTATCAGGAGATTTCCAGACGAAGATGCAGGAGGAGAAGGTGCAGAAAATGTTTCCGCACTGAGTATTAAAATGGCGGTTTACCCATGAACGATACAGTGATACTGGCAGAAGCAACCAAAACTGGTTCGCACAACATCTGTCCATATACAATAAAACAAAAAGTGAATATAATAGAAGTATGATGAAAACAATAAGGGAATTTTTAGAAGAACAGATTAATGAACAGCTGATACAGGCTGTTGTCAGTGGCCGCAGGACTGGCGAGGGACCTTCCAAGGTGAAGCTTCGTCCTGTGGAGCTGAAGGGTCAGATTTTTTACCAGGCGTCCATGACAGAAGGGACGAAGGTTTATCATAAGAATTTTACCAGGGAAGAGATGATCGCTTATCTGGAGCATGCCATGGAGGAATTTCGTCAGCTTCAGGCAACCGGACGCAGTCAGGATGGAAGTATCCTTATCAGCAAGAAAGGGAAAGCAACCATCAAAACAAAACAACACGGGCCTGCACAGAATGAGAAGATAAAGATCGCTCCTCATAACCGGGTGAAACAGTACATTCTCAGAGAGGGAACGGCAGCTCCGTTTCTGGTGGATCTGGGAGTTATGACAAAGGATGGAAAGATCGTTGCTTCCAGATATGACAAGTTCAGACAGATCAATCGCTTTCTGGAGTTTATCAGGGATATCCTTCCAAAGCTTCCTAAAGACAGAGAGATCACGATCCTGGATTTTGGCTGCGGAAAATCCTATCTTACTTTTGCTATGTATTATTATCTCAGAGAACTGGAGGGTTTTGATGTAAACATCATAGGGCTGGATCTTAAGGAAGATGTGATACGGCATTGCAGTGAATTGGCCAGATCTTATGGTTATGACAAGCTGCATTTTTACCAGGGAGATATTGCAGGGTACGAAGGCGTTTCTTCTGTGGACATGGTGGTGACACTTCATGCTTGCGATACAGCAACAGATTTCGCTCTGGCCAAGGCAGTGGAATGGGGGGCTCAGGTGATCCTGTCTGTTCCATGCTGTCAGCATGAACTGAATCGTCAGATCCGAAACGAAATGCTCCAGCCTGTTATGCGTTATGGGATCCTGAAGGAAAGAATGGCAGCTCTGATCACAGATGGTCTTCGTGCCGAGCTTCTGGAAAGCAAAGGATATGAAACCCAGCTTCTTGAATTTATCGATATGGAACATACACCAAAGAATATTCTGATCCGCGCAGTAAAAACCGGAAAGAAAAAGAGCAGGGACAGTTTTTCGGATACCATGAAGGCTCTTCATGTGGCTCCTACCCTGGACAGGCTTCTTTATCCGGAAGAGTCAGCCTCACAGAAGGGAGAATGACATGATGAAGATCCTACGTAAGGGAGTGATACTGCTGGTGATCTTTGTGGCAGTAGTAGCCGGGACCTCATTTCTGATGAACAGTCAGTCTACAGATAACCGCTCAGATATGAACGATGCCACACTTCCGGAGGTTATGGTAAAGATCGGAAGTACCCAGGCAAATAAGATGTATGGATACAGACAGCAGATGCAGACCGATTTCATGAGAGGAAGTATTACTCCGCTGGATACGACCAAAAAAGTGTCTTTTGAGATCAACCCATATGCTGATACAGTAACAGGGCTTGCTTATGAGGTACGGACTTCAGACGGAAGCAAGGTTATGGAGAACCGTAAGATCAAGAATCTCACGAAAGAGGACAACGGCTGTTTAAGTACAGAGATTGAGATCGGCAGTGACCTTCGCATGAACCAGGAGTATTCCATGCAGATCACGCTGGATACCAGTGAGGGGGAAGTTTACTACTATACAAGAGTGGTTTCCAGAACCCAGTTGAATACAGAAGCGTATCTTCAGTTTGTCAAGGATTTTTCCACAAAGTGTCTGGACAAGGAAAAGGCAGATACGCTGACCGGATATCTGGAAGCGGAGGATATTTCCGGCGGAACGAATTACAATAATATTTCCATCAGTTCCGGACTTTCCAATATCAGCTGGGGATCCCTTTCTCCGAAGCTCTACATGGAAGGAGTTCCGCTGATCGATGACATCAATGAAACGACTGCAAGTATCACGCTGGATTATCAGATTTCCGCACAGGATGATGAGGGTAAAACCGAAATTTATGATGTTACGGAATTTTACCGTATGCGTTATACAGAAACAAGGATCATGTTGCTGGATTTTAAACGTTCTGCAACGAAGGTATTTGATCCGTCTCAGAAGGTAGTTTCCGATGCAGGCCTGCTTCTGGGTGTCCGTGACAAGAATGTCACCTATGCTTCAGACAGCAGTGGAAAGATCGTTGCTTTTGAGCAGGATGGGGATCTCTGGTCTTATGCACCGTCCAGCGGAAAGATCACAAGGATCTTCAGCTTCCGCAAAGAGGAAGATAACGATTCCAGATATGTGCGCAACGAACATGATATCAAGATCATCCGAGTGGCAGATAACGGGGATGTGGACTTTGTATTGTACGGTTACATGAACCGTGGTGTTCACGAGGGATACAGCGGTGTCTGTGTTTATCACTACAACAGCGACCGTAATGTGGTGGAAGAAAAAGTATTCATACCAAGTACAGAATCCTACGAGTTTCTGAAGGAAGATCTTGGAACACTCACTTATGTAAACAAAAACAATCAGCTGTTTCTGCTGTTTGCACAGAAGCTGTATCAGGTAGATATTGAGACAGGAACCTCACAGGTTCTGGAAGAAGGAATCAAACAGAACCATTTTGTTGTGTCAGATACCAAGGCACATGCAGCATGGCTGATCGAATCCGGAGATGATGCAGGGAAGATCCGGGAAATTGAATTTGATTCTCTGAAAACAAGAGATATTTCGCCGGAAAGCGGAAAAAATCTGAGAGTTCTGGGATTTATGAATGAAGATCTGGTATATGGGATCCTTTCCGATGAAGACATTCTTACGGATGCCAACGGACATGAAACAGAGGGAATCAGTACATTCCGCATTGAAAGCTTTAAAGGAAAGGTGAAAAAAGAGTATCGTCAGGATGGCCTTTATATCACCAACGTAACGGTTGGTAGTACCATGATGGAGTTTGAACTTTCTGCAAAATCGGGGAATGCTTATACAGTCCAGAAAAAGGACAATATCATGAATAACAAAAAAGCATCCGGAAGCCAGATAGATGTAGCATTGATCACTACAAACCGTGCAGGAACGCTGATCCGCCTGACCATGACTCAGAAACCGGAGACAGACAGTCCGCTGCTTGTTTGTTCCAAGATCGAGAGTACTGAAGACTCATCGGTAACATTGGATACTACCGTTCCACAGGGAGAACTTTATTATGTTTATGCATATGGTTCTCTTGACCGTATCTATACCGATCCGGCTGCAGCTGTGAAACGCGCGGATGCGCAGACTGGAGTGGTACTTAACCGTGCGCAGCAGTATGTCTGGGAACGTGGAAACAAAAAAACAAAGCTCCAGATGAATATAGAGGATGTACCGGAAAGTATACGTACAGCCAACTGGAAGAAAAAAGAACTTCAGGATAGCCTTGGTGATATGGGAACGGTGATCGATCTGACCGGCTGCACTCTTGACAATGTTCTTTATGAGGTCAGTGCCCAGAGACCGGTGATCGCCAAGACAGGAGAAAATTCCAGTGTGGTGATCGTAGGCTATGATGAATATAATACCTATCTTTATGATCCGGCAACAGGGCAGATCAGCCCGTATGGAATGAATGACAGTACAGCGCTGTTTGAGAGTGCTGGAAATGTATTTCTCACCTATATAGAAAACGTCATAGAGTGATGCTTACAGAGCAGGCCGGATGAAGGCCATGGGGTTACAGCAGGATGGCAAGACGGGAGTTCCCGTTTGGCATAAATCGGAAAACAGGAAAAAAGTTCCTGTTTTCCGGGAAAAGCGCGACAGGAAAGGGGAAAAATCAATGTTAAGTGAAAGTATTAAAAAACTGGTACAGTATGGGGTGGAGAGTGGTATTACTCCGGAATGCGAAAGAATTTATGCAACCAATCTTCTTCTGGATGCCTTTGGGGAAAGCGAATATACAGAACCGGAGACAGAGTATGCTAAAATCAATCTTGAGGAGACTTTGAACGAACTTCTTGATGAGGCTGTAAAGAGGGGCATCATCGAGGACAGTATTGTGTACAGAGATCTCTTTGATACAAAACTGATGAACTGTCTGATGCCGCGTCCTGCCCAGGTGCAGAGAGAATTCTGGGATGCTTATAAAGAAAATTCGGAAAAAGCCACAGATTATTTTTATAAGCTGAGTCAGGACAGTAACTATATCAGACGTTATCGCGTAAAAAAAGATCAGAAATGGACAGTAGACAGCGAATATGGTAAGATCGATATCACGATCAACCTGTCCAAGCCGGAAAAAGACCCAAAGGCTATCGCAGCTGCCAAGCTGGTAAAATCCAGCAGCTATCCAAAATGTCTGCTTTGTCCGGAAAATGAAGGCTATGCAGGAAGAGTCAATCATCCGGCAAGGGAGAACCACAGGATCATCCCGATCACCATCAATGACAGTCCATGGGGCTTCCAGTACTCTCCATATGTTTACTACAATGAACATTGTATCGTATTTAACAGTCAGCATACTCCGATGAAGATCGAGAGAAATACATTTATCAAGCTGTTTGATTTTGTAAAGCTGTTCCCACATTATTTCCTTGGCTCCAATGCGGATCTTCCAATCGTAGGAGGTTCTATCCTCAGCCACGATCATTTCCAGGGCGGGCATTACACCTTTGCCATGGCGAAGGCAGAGATTGAAAAGCATGTGACGATCCCGGGATACGAAGATGTGGAAGCCGGCATTGTAAAATGGCCTCTTTCCGTACTGCGTATCCGCAGCAAAGACGAGACGAGACTGATCGATCTGGCAACACATGTACTGGCAGGCTGGAGAGGATATACGGATGAGGCTGCATTTATCTTTGCAGAAACAGACGGAGAGCCGCATAACACCATCACACCGATCGCACGTAAAGTGGGAGATACCTTTGAACTGGATCTGACATTACGTAACAATATCACAACAGAGGAGCATCCGCTGGGGGTTTATCATCCGCATGCATGCTATCATCATATCAAGAAAGAGAATATCGGTCTTATCGAAGTTATGGGACTCGCTGTTCTTCCGGCACGTCTGAAAGAAGAGCTGGAGCTTCTTGAAGAATACATTTTAAGCGGCAGGGACATCGCTTCCAATGAGAAAATCGAGAAACATGCTGCATGGGTTGCAGAATTTCTGCCAAAATATGAGAAACTTGATAAAGATAATATCCAGGAAGTCCTTCGCAGGGAAGTGGGCAATGTATTTGTTCATGTACTGGAGGATGCCGGTGTTTATAAATGCACACCAGAGGGCAGGGATGCATTTATGAGATTTATCAATACTCTGTAAAAAAGTACGGAGGCATCCGGGGATGGATATGTATTTCAGGAGGAGTTTGTTTATATGAAAAACAGGGAAAAAACCGGAAAGACCTTCCAGGTAAAATGGCTTTTGCTGGCACTTGTGGCAGCTGCACTGATCTTTGTGCCGGCTGCATCGCATAAGGTGTCGGCGGCGAAGCTTGTTTATACCGTTAAGTTCAATAATAATTCAGGTACCAGCAAAAGTAAGACGTATACCGCACTGACACAGAATGTGACATTAAATACTACGATCCGGCTTCCGGCAGTGCCCAAGGCTGTGGGATATCAGAATCTCGGATGGACTACACGGAAGGGGAGCAGTAAGGTAGTATATAAAGCAGGTGCCAGCGTAAAGGTCAGAAAAGATATGACTCTGTATGCGGTCCGCAGAAAGAGTAAGTATTATACCGTAAACTTCTATCTTGGAAATGGAAGCACCAATTCCGCATATAAGAAGCTGCAGAAAAAAGTAGAAGAGGGTACATATTACACATTGCCTGCAGTTCCATCCAGATCGGGATATGTAAATCTTGGCTGGTCAACAGCAAAGAACGGCAAGGCATCTACTGCAAAAAAAGCAGGAACGAAGATTAAAATCTCCGGTAATATCAGATACTATTCCGTACAGATGCAGTCAGTAAAGGTAAATCTCCGCAAGGCAAACGGAACCGTATGGAAGACAGTAACACTTGGAAAGGGCGGTTACCTTAAGCTCCCATCTGTATCCAATGCGACAGGTTATACGTTTATGGGCTGGTCTAAGACCAGACGGACCGGTTCTTCCACAGATCCGGATTATGAAGCCGGTGAACTTCTGCGGATCAGCAAAAACACCAATCTGTATGCGACGGTATTTAACCGTGCACTGGAGAAGGACATCAGTTCCGATGAGATGGCTCATCCGGCGATCGGTATGATGTACAGTAAGGTCATTTTTGTGGGGGATTCCCGTACTGCAGGAATACAGGCGACACTGAAAAAACAGATGAGCAGTTCTGTAACAAATGGGGTTTCTTTTGTTGCAAACCCAGGAAAGGGCTTGAGCTGGTTCCGGGATACAGGATATGCACAGCTTATAGAAGAGATCGACAAAACAGAAGGTTCCAAACCGATCGCCGTTATCTTTAATCTGGGTGTCAATGACCTGGGAAATGCAGGCAATTATGTCAGCTATATGACCAATATTGCATCCACACTGAAAAGTAAGAACTGTAAACTCTTTTATATGTCCGTAAACCCGATCAACAGTACCATGATCACAAAAGCAGGAAGAGGCGCCCGTACAGAAGCACAGGTAAGAGAATTCAACAGCAAGATCCGTTCCGGTCTTTCTCTGGATTACAAGTACATCGATATGTACAGCGTACTTATGAAAAAAGGCTACGGGACCAATACTTCCTACAATGGCACAGACGCTGACAGTGATGATGGACTTCACTACACAACAAAGACATTCAAGAGGATCTACTATTACTGCATTACTTATCTCAACACAGGAAGTATCAACGCATCTTATTATTAATGGTATAACAGACAGAAAAATCCCGTCTGCCGGAGACATTCCGCCAGGCGGGATTTTTCTGTCCGGCGGCCTGCTATTTTTCTGTCCGACAGGGCAATTACTCCTTGCACGAACCATGAGAATAGTCTATACTTAATTCGATACGGACGTTTGGAGGTCCGCAGGGACGTGTGATCCTGAATATGAGGAATGAGGTATAGATTATGAAACTGACAACAGTGAAAGAGATTTACAGAAACCGTGAACAGTATCTCGACAAAGAGATCACCGTAGGTGGATGGGTACGAAGTGTTCGTGATTCCAAGGCGTTTGGATTCATCGTACTTCATGATGGAAGCTTTTTTGAAACTCTTCAGATCGTATATCACGATAACATGGAGAATTTCGCAGAGGTTTCCAAGCTGAACGTTGGAGCAGCCATCATTGTTAAGGGAACGCTGGTAGCTACCCCTCAGGCGAAGCAGCCATTTGAGATCCAGGCAACAGAGATATCTGTAGAGGGAGCTTCCGCACCGGATTATCCACTTCAGAAGAAGAGACACAGTCTTGAATACTTAAGGACCATGACACATTTAAGACCGAGAACAAATACTTTTCAGGCTGTATTTCGTGTACGTTCTCTCTGTGCATATGCGATCCATAAATTTTTCCAGGAGAGAGGCTTTGTCTATGTGCATACACCGCTGATCACAGGAAGTGACTGTGAAGGTGCAGGAGAGATGTTCCAGGTAACAACACTGGATCCGAAGAATATTCCGCTGACAGAGGATGGAAGTGTTGATTATTCACAGGATTTCTTCGGAAAGGAGACAAACCTTACCGTAAGCGGACAGCTGAATGGAGAGACTTATGCACAGGCATTCCGCAATATCTACACATTCGGACCGACCTTCCGTGCTGAGAATTCCAACACTACCCGTCATGCAGCTGAGTTCTGGATGATCGAGCCTGAGTGTGCGTTTGCAGACCTTCAGGACGCTATGGAGCTTGCAGAGGCTATGCTGAAATACGTGATCCGTTATGTCTTTGAGAATGCACCGGAGGAAATGAACTTCTTCAATTCCTTCATTGACAAGGGGCTTCTTGACAGACTGAACCATGTGCTTAATTCTGAATTTGCGCATGTGACCTATACAGAGGCTGTTGAGATCCTTGAGAAGAACAATGACAAATTTGATTACAAGGTATTCTGGGGATGTGATCTTCAGACAGAGCATGAGCGCTATCTGACAGAGCAGGTCTACAAGAGACCGGTATTTGTTACAGATTATCCGAAGGAGATCAAGGCATTCTACATGAAACTCAACGAGGATGGAAAGACAGTTGCGGCTATGGACTGTCTGGTGCCGGGAATCGGAGAGATCATCGGAGGAAGCCAGAGAGAGGATGACTACGACAAGCTGAGAACACGTATGGATGAGCTGGGTCTGAAACCGGAGGATTACGATTTCTATCTGGATCTTCGTAAATATGGTTCCACACGTCATTCCGGCTTTGGTCTTGGATTTGAGAGATGTGTCATGTACCTTACAGGTATGGGCAACATCCGTGACGTGATCCCATTCCCGAGAACTGTAAAGAACTGCGATCTTTGATCAGAACACTTTTGCACAGCAGGACGTTCTGTGCTCCTGAGATCAGAGAACAGCAGAGAGAAATTGGCAACAGGTATTGATATGTGTGACTGACACACAAGGGAGAACATTATGAGATTTATTCATCTTGCAGACGTGCATCTGGGCGCGGTTCCCGACAGGGGCTGCCCGTGGAGCAAAGAGCGGGAGGAAGAAATCTGGAGCACTTTCCGCCGGGTTATTGCGGGCATCCGCGAAGATCCGGTGGATTTGCTATTTATATCCGGAGATCTGTTCCACCGCCAGCCTCTTATGAGAGAGCTTAAGGAAGTAAATTATCTGTTTTCCACCATCCCGGATACCAGAGTGTATCTGATGGCAGGAAATCATGATTTTATAAGCAGAGATTCTTTTTATAATACGTTTGAGTGGAATTCCAATGTTATATTTTTCAGGAGCAGGGAACTGACCTGCGTTAAAGATCCAAGGCTTGATGTCTATGTATATGGACTGAGTTACTATGACCGGGAAATAAAAGACGGACTTTATGATCAGGCTGTTCCTGTCCAGAAAGAAGGAATCCATATTCTGCTGGCCCATGGCGGCGATGAGAAGCATATTCCTCTCAGTGCAGCAGCTCTGGCGGCGTCAGGCTTCGATTATGTGGCGTTAGGGCATATCCACAAGCCGCAGATCCTGATCCGTGACCAGGCGGCCTTTTCCGGGGCTCTGGAGCCCATTGACAGGAATGATACAGGGGAACATGGATATATGGAGGGACGACTGATCAACGGAAGGATCCGTACAGAGTTCGTTCCCTTTGCCTGTCGTTCCTATCAGCAGCTGGTAATGACACTTCACGAGGAAACTACACAGATATCTCTGGAAGAAGCGGTAAAATCCCAGATTTTCCGCAGAGGAGGAAGGAATATCTACAGGATCGTTCTTCAGGGAATGCGTTCGCCGGATCTTCTTCTGATCCCTGAGAAACTGAAAAATCTCGGAAATGTTACCGATGTTGTGGATGAATCCTGGCCGGCGTATGATCTTGGTGAGCTCTACAAACGCTACAGCGGTACTCTGATCGGTGATTATATCGGCTATTTTCTGGCCAAAGAGGGTATGGATACCGTGGAAAAAAAGGCGCTGTATTATGGGCTTCAGGCATTGCTTGAGACAGGCAGCCGGCGTAAAGGGGCAGCACAGGAGGATAGCATAAGATGGTTATCAGACGTTTAAAAATAAAAAATTTCGGGAAGATCCGGGACAAGGATATGGAGCTTTCGCCTGGGATCAACGTACTTTACGGTGAAAATGAGAGTGGAAAAACTACCACACATACATTTATCCGCTCCATGTTTTACGGCGTTCGCAGACTGCGGGGAAAGGCTGCTCTGAACGATACATATACAAAATATGAACCGTGGGAAAATCCGGCAGAATATGGTGGGATCATGTGGTTTACAAGCAAGGGGAAGAAGTATCGTCTTACCAGGAATTTTTATAAAGAAAAGAAGCTGGGAGAGCTTCTCTGTGAAGATGATGGCAGTCTTGTGGATGCCGAACAGGGAGCTCTTGGGACTATTCTGGGAAATGTAAGTGAGGCAGTTTATGATAATACGGTGTCTGTGGCACAGCTGAAAAGCGTTACAGGAAAAGATCTCGTACGTGAACTGCAGAATTACATGGCCAGCTATCAGGGAACCGGTGACAGTTCCATTGACATGGGACGAGCCATGCAGATGCTGAAAATGTCCAGAAAAGGATATCTGACAGAAGCGGCCCGGCGAAAAAAGGAGCTGGAAAAGGAAAAAGAAAAGATTTCCGCAAACATGGAATATATCCGCAGAGAGATCCGTGAACTGGATGAGAAGCGTGATCGGATCATGCAGCAGCAGGACGGGATGAACATAGGGACCAGAGAACGGAGTACAGAGGATCTTCTTGAGCTTCGGATCGATCGTGTAAAAAGAAGACGGGAGCAGACAGATGCAGTTCTGGCAGTTGTGCTGCTTGGCGGGATTGCCGGTACCGGCTGCCTGGCGGCTTTTTCCGGGCAGGTCATTTTCAGTGTTCTGGCAGGCGTGGCAACTGCGGCGATTTCTGTAGCGGCATTGTTTTTTCGCATACGGCTCAGCAGGGAGCTGAATAAGAGAGAACGTCAGAGAGAGCGCTGGCATTCCAGACATGAGGAGCTGACCTGGAACCGGAACAGTCTGGACAGTGACTACGAAGAGAAGCATACAGCGCTGGAGAACCTGCAGGCAGAGTTGACGGAATGTGAAGAAAACACAGAAGTGATCACTCCGGAGGAAACGGAGATCCAGGCGTTGAATATGGCTATGGAGACGATTGAGGCACTTTCCGGAAACATTACGGATCAGGTAGGGGGCCGTCTGAAAAAACGTACATCTGAGATATTAAGTGAGATCACCGGTGGCAGATACCAGGAGGTTCTGATGGATGAGGCACTGCATATGTCTGTGAACACAGGGGAGCGTATCGTATCCATTGAGAGACTGAGCCGCGGGACACTGGAGCAGATTTATTTTGCCCTTCGTATGGCAGCAGGAGAGCTTTTCTGTAAAGAGGAACCGTTCCCTGTGATTCTGGATGATGTATTTGGCATGTATGATGAAGAACGTCTTGCAGCGGCTCTCAGGTGGCTGCATAAAGAAAACAGACAGGTGATCATAAGTACCTGCCATAAAAGAGAAATGGAGATCCTGGATAAAGAGAGGATTCCCTATCAGAAGCTTCCTATGTGAGCTTTTGCAGGAAGATTTCAGCATAAAGATCAAAAGCAAAGCAGACAGCAGATGCGGATCATGGATATCCGTCTGTTACAGAAATATAAAGCGGCTGCGCTTTCTGAGAAACTGTTATATCGTTCTCAGAAGGTGCAGCCGCTTTGCGTGCGTTATGATTTATTTATTTCTCATGCTGGCTCATGTAATTTGTTACGCAGCGTTTGATTCTGTCTGCCGGATTCAGAAGGTGGCTGACAGAGTTATCATGGTTCAGCGTATCAATGATCAGAGCAATATATTTGCTCATATCGCAACTGATGTAGTATGGCTTCTCAAGAAGCTCCGGTGACTGATAAACCAGGTTAGTAGTAAGGAGCTTATCGAAGTATCCCTTCTTGTAAGCATCGTCAAATTTATCAAGACCATCGGTAAAGAATCCGAAGGTAGAGCAGATGTAAACTCTGCCTGCTCCTTTCTCTTTCAGGAGAGACGCGATCTTAATGATCGTATCACCGGAGGAGATCATATCATCGATCAGGATCATATCCTTGCCCTCGATCTTTGGTCCGAGGAATTCATATGCTGCGATCGGATGACGGCCGTTTACATATCTTGAGTAATCCAGACGTTTATAGTACATACCCATATCAACACCGAGGACATTGGCGAGATAGATCGCACGGTTCATGCTTCCTTCGTCCGGGCTGATCGTCATGAAATGATCCTTGTCGATATGAAGTCCCTTTTCATTATTAAGAAGAGCCTTGATGAACTGGTAGGATGGCTGTACAGTCTCAAAACCATGAAGAGGAGTCGCATTCTGTACACGGGAATCATGTGCATCAAAGGTGATGATATTCTCAACACCCATATCGATCAGCTCATGAAGTGCATTGGCACAGTCAAGAGACTCTCTTCCGACACGTTTGTCCTGGCGACTCTCATAGAGATATGGCATGATCACGTTGACTCTGCGGGCTTTTCCGCCTACAGCGGCGATAACACGCTTCATATCCTGGAAATGATCATCCGGGGACATAAGATTCGTGTAAGGTCCGATCGGATAGGATAAGCTGTAATTTGTCACATCTACCATTACGTAGATATCATCACCGCGGACAGATTCGTTGATGGTGCATTTACCCTCACCGGAGCCGAAACGTGGAGTTTTGGCGTCAATAATGTAAGAATCGCGCTTGTATCCCTCGAATGCAAAGGAGTCCATTCCAGGATACTGTCTTTCGGCACGCCATTTGACCAGCCAGTCATTCACCTTCGCGCCTAATGAGCTGCAGCTCTGAAGGGGAATCAGTCCAAGTCTTCCTACCGGGAGTGTGGAAAAATCTTTTGTATTTACCTGTGCCATTTTAATTTCCTCCTAAAAATATTTTCTGTATACGGATGTCCTTCCCGATCAACGATATCATCTGATAGTTGCTGGCAATTCGGGAAAATGTTCTCTCGGAATAGGTATCCGAGAAATTTTTGAGCGTCAGATTCGTGGAAATGATCGTGGATTTCCTGCGCATGATCCGCTCATTGAGACAGAGAAAAAGCTGTGAAGATACGAAACTGTTGGTAAGCTCCGTTCCCAGGTCATCAATGATCAGAAGATCACAGTCATAGATCAGTTCCTCGTCTGTGCCGGTATCTTTTCGGGAAAAAGAATTCGCAGCCATCATATCAAAAAGATCGTAGGCGGAAAAGTACAGGACACAGTGGGTGGATTTGAGAAGCTCTCGGGCGATGCAGTGTGAAAGAAAGGTTTTTCCCACACCGGTATCACCATATAAAAACAGGTTTTCAAATTTATGGTCGAAGTTCTGCACAAAGCGCTGTGCAGTGTCATAGGCCCGTCTGGCTGTTTCCAGGGCAGACAGTCCCGTGGCTTCGTTTTTTATTGTAGCAGAATAATAGTCAAATGAAAAGCTGTCAAAATTCTCTTTTTCGAGAATTTCATTCAGATTGGACTGTGCATAAAGCAGTTCGATCTCAGCTTTTTTAAAACAGGTGCATTTTCGGCTGCCGATATAGCCGGTATCCTGACAGTCAGGGCAGGTGTAAGGCATCTCCAGATAGTCTCCGGGAAAGCCGTTTGCAACAAGAAGGGTGATCCGTTCATCGGAAAGCTCCTGGATGGCTGCCTTCAGATCCGAAGTTCCCTTTTCTTCGCCGTTTAAAAGGCGACGGACTTTGTCAGCACTTAAAGTTGCCACCTCGTCATCGATCTCTTTCAGACGGGGAATCTTTCCGTAGGCTTCGGCTGTGTGCTCCTCCAGAATACGGTGGTTCTGTGCCTGCCGGCGGCTGTATTCTCTCATTATAGTATCATATTGAAAATTCTGTAAAGGCATAAAGCGCTCCTTCCAGGTTCTGTTACTGATTATTTAAAAGACGTTTCTCATATTCCGCAAAATCATAATCACGCTGGTGGAAATTATTGAAGCGGTTGCTATTCTGAGGCTGAGTCTGGGGCTGCTTCTTCCTGGAAACGGATTTCTCAAGCTGGCGTTTTTTGTGTGCGGCATCCAGAAGCCGGATATCCTCCAGCGTATGTACGTTTTTCTTTTTCCAGTCGGAGAGGATCTTATCTGCATATTGGAAACTGGGCTGTCCGGTGGAAAGGACAGTACGGCTGCAGGCTTCCTGGATCAGCTCCAGATCAAAACCGTAGGTCTTGCGCCAGGTATCAATGTAAGTGATCTCGTTATCAACAGGATTGCGGCCGCTGATCCCCATAGCCTTCAGGATCGTGTAATAATCCTTGGAAAAACGGGAGCTGGCATCCCGGGCCATCTCGACGGTGGTGATGCCGTCTTTTGCCCAGGCGAGTGCAACAGTTTCAATATAACGCATACTCTTGCGGCCTCTGGAAACACAGTATTCCACCAGATATTCGATGAGATCCGCAGACATATGGAGTTCATCATAGAAAAAAAGGATCTTCTGCATTTCTGTAGGCGTCAGTGTTTTGGTCAGATACTGCTCTGTGATATAGAGAAGCTGACTGATCTCTTCGTTTTGCTTAAGTTCTCTGATCCGGTCAGGAGTGAGACTGAGAATGTAATCAGCGGAGCTTGGGACTCCCGGATCTGTGTTCTCGGAAACGGAAGCAGAATTGCCGGAACCGGTGAAAGTATCCACAGAAGCGCTGCTCTCTCTATGACCGGTATCCGCAAAGGGTTCCAGCAAAGTGATCCCGGAAAGCTTCTGATCTGCAGTATAGGTTAATGCGATCAGTTTCTCACCTTCCCAGTATTTCAGCGCACGGGAAATATCTCTTTCCGTGCAGAAAAGGCTGTCTGCCATATGCTCCAGGCTGAAAGAAGAAGGAGCGGCAGATACCATCCGGAGAAGGTAGATATATACCTTTACGAACTCCCCGTTGGCACGAGGCATGAAATTGTCAATAAAGCGATTGGAAAGAATTGTTACCTCCAGTTCAGAGGAATTCTGAAGTGAAATCAGGCTCATGATCAGCAGCTCCCTTTCTAAAATACAGCAGATATTTCAGGTGATATCCCAAAGTCCGCCATGCTAAAAAGGATTATAGCACAACCGCTTTTACTTGAGAATAGTCTATTTTCACAGAAGTTGTGCACCAATTTCCATGTGGAAAATGTGGATAGTGTGGAAAACTTTGAGGATAACATTATCAGCAACTAACAAAGACCTTAATTTTGTAAGAAAAATGCGGTATTTGTTGAATTTGGCTGTTGAATTATGTCAAGTAGGTTATACACAAAAAAATCCACATGCCAGGCACGTCTGAAATGTGCATAAGCATGTGGATAATGTGGATAATTATTTTCCGAGAAGGTGTTCTCCAATATTTACAACGTCTCCGGCGCCCATAGTTATCAACAAATCACCATGTGCACAACTTTTTAAGAGGAAGCTCTCGATCTCATCAAAAGTCGGGAAATATTCGCAGGGGGTTCCAAGTTCCTGGATCTGTTTCTGGAGATCCTGGGAAGAAATACCAAGATTGTCTGTTTCACGTGCGGCATAAATATCAGCCAGTACAACATGATCGGCCAGAGTCAGCGCTTTTGCAAATTCCGGAAGAAGAGCTTTGGTACGTGTGTAGGTATGAGGCTGGAATACACACCATACCTTCTGATGCGGATAATTCTTTGCAGCATGAAGGGTTGCCTCGATCTCGGTTGGATGATGCGCGTAATCATCAATGATGGTGATATCGCCGATCTCACCTTTATACTGGAAACGACGGTCTGTACCGGTAAAGCTTCCGAGACCTTTGACGATCACATCATCCGGAAGGTCCAGAAGGCGTCCTACGGCAATGGCGGCCAGTGCATTGGATACGTTGTGGATACCCGGTACACGCAGATAATAGCTGCCGATCTTTTTGCCCCGGAAGAGAACGGAGAAGGAAGGATGTCCGTATTTATCCCAGGTAATGTCTGCTGCGGTGTAATCGGCATCGTGCTCCAGACCATAGGTAAGAACATTGCATGGAAGCTCCCGGGTGATCGTCTCATACTCCGGTGTGTCGGCGTTGATGATCAGAGTACCGTCAGCAGGGAGAAGCTCTGCAAATTTCCGGAAGGAATGGCGGATGTCATCGATGTCCTTGAAGAAATCCAGATGATCGGCATCCATGTTCAGGATCACACTGATCTTAGGGAAGAAGCTTAAAAAGCTGTTGGTGTATTCGCATGCCTCTGTGATAAAGGTCTCAGAATTTCCAACGCGGATATTTCCGTGGATAGCAGGAAGGATTCCGCCAACACTGATGGTAGGATCACAGTCACCCTCAAGAAGGATATGGGAAACCATGGAAGTAGTAGTGGTTTTTCCGTGGGTTCCGGAAATTGCGATCGGTGTATTGTAGTTCCGCATGATCTGTCCCAGAAGCTCTGCGCGGGTGAGCATTGGAAGCCCTTTTTCTTTCGCACAGGCAAATTCCGGGTTGTCCGGGTGGATCGCTGCTGTATAGACAACCACATCTACATCATCCTTGATGTTGGAAGCGCGCTGTCCGTAATAGATCACAGCGCCACGTTCTTCCAGGGTGCGGGTCAGCGGGCTGGATTTGGCATCGGAACCGGAAATCCGGAAATTTTCTTCCAGAAGGATCTCGGCAAGGCCGCTCATGCTGATGCCTCCGATCCCGATGAAATGAATATGGAGCGGTTTATGAAAGTCTATCTGATACATAATAATCTCCTTATATATATGTTATTTTCGTAGCTCTTTTGTCTGTTTTATTATAACGCCAACAGAAACAATTGAAAAGTGGTTCTTTTGGCTAAAAAAGCGGTTTTTTCCGGAATATAAAAGTAACCAGAAAATAACATCGAAAAATGTTGAAAATTACCAGAGGAATGAAAAAAATGATGAGTCTTACCAATTTATAATATACAATAGCGATAAAAAAAGTAAAATACAGCTAAAATAATTGTAAAAAATGTTCACTAACACAGTAAAGTATGCTATAATGGAATAATCATAACATACAAGAGGTGATCGCATGATTAAGAAAGAGATGATTGCCATGCTCTTGGCCGGTGGGCAAGGCAGCAGGTTAGGAGTTTTGACAGAAAAGGTTGCAAAGCCGGCAGTCGCTTTTGGTGGTAAATATCGTATCATCGATTTTCCACTGAGCAATTGTATTAACTCGGGAATTGACACGGTGGGTGTGCTGACACAGTACCAGCCTCTCCGCCTGAATACACATATCGGTATCGGTATTCCGTGGGATCTTGACCGCAATGAAGGCGGTGTCACAGTCCTTCCTCCGTATGAGAAGAGCACAAGCAGTGAATGGTATACAGGAACTGCCAATGCGATCTATCAGAATCTGGCTTATATGGAGCAGTATAACCCGGATTATGTACTGATCCTTTCCGGTGACCATATCTATAAGATGGATTACGAAGTGATGCTGGATTTCCACAAGGCGAACAAGGCAGATATTACGATCGCGTGTATGCCGGTTCCCATTGAGGAAGCCAGCCGTTTTGGTATTATGGTTACTGATGAGAGCAGCCGTATTACTGAGTTTGAGGAGAAGCCGGAGCATCCAAGCAGCAATCTTGCATCCATGGGTATCTATATTTTCTCATGGCCGGTTCTGAAGGAAGCACTGATCGCCCTGAAGGATCAGAATGGCTGTGACTTCGGTAAACATATCCTTCCGTACTGTAAAGAGAAGGGGCAGCGCCTTTTTGCTTATGAGTACAACGGCTACTGGAAAGATGTAGGAACTCTTGGTTCTTACTGGGAAGCAAATATGGAGCTGATCGATATCATTCCGGAGTTTAATCTTTATGAGGAATTCTGGAGGATCTACACCAAGGGAGATGTGATCCCGCCACAGTATATTTCCGCAGATGCAGTTGTGGACAAGTGTATCATCGGTGAGGGAACAGAAATCTATGGTGAAGTACATAATTCAGTGATCGGTCCGAATGTTATCATCGGCAAGGGCAGTGTGATCCGTGATTCTATTATCATGAAGAATACAGCAGTTGGTGAGAACGTTGTTATGGATAAAGCCATCGTGGCAGAAGATGTTGTCATCGGAAATAATGTTGTGATCGGATGCGGCGAGGAGGTACCGAATGTTCTGAAACCGGCTGTATATTCCTTTGGACTTGTGGCTATCGGCGAAAACAGCGTGATTCCGGACAGTGTCAAAATCGGTAAGAATACCGCTATCGCCGGTGTTACAACAAAAGAAGACTACCCTGACGGAGAACTGGCAGCCGGCCAGGTAATTGCAGCAAAGGACGGTGGGAAAGAATGAGAGCGATAGGTATTATTTTGGCAGGCGGTAATAATAACCGCATGAGAGAATTATCAAACAAAAGAGCAATCGCGGCAATGCCTATTGCAGGAAGTTACCGCGCGATCGACTTTGCCCTCAGCAACATGGCAAATTCACATATCCAGAAGGTTGCTGTGCTGACACAGTATAATGCCCGTTCCCTTAATGAGCATTTAAGTTCATCCAAATGGTGGGATTTCGGAAGAAAACAGGGAGGACTTTATGTCTTTACTCCAACCATTACCAGAGATAACAGCTTATGGTATCAGGGTACTGCAGATGCGATCTATCAGAACCTGAGCTTTTTAAAAAACAGTCATGAACCCTATGCGGTGATCGCTTCCGGCGATGGAATCTACAAGCTGGATTACAATAAAGTCCTGGAGTATCATATCGCAAAGCGGGCAGATGTTACTGTTGTATGTACTACATGCAAGGATCAGAGCCAGGTTGAGAGATTTGGTGTTCTTCGCATGAATGAGGACTGTCGGATCGAGGAATTTGAGGAGAAACCGATCGTTTCCTCCTATAATACGGTATCTACTGGTATCTATGTCATCCGAAGAAGGCAGCTGATCGAACTGATCGAGCGTGCTGCCCGGGAAGGAAGGCATGATTTTGTAAATGATATTCTTATCCGTTACAAAAATCTGAAGAGGATTTACGGATATAAGATCGATAACTACTGGAATAATATCTCTACTGCAGAGGCTTATTATCAGACAAATATGGATTTCCTGAAACCGGAGATCAGGAACTATTTCTTCAAACAGGAGCCGGCGATCAAAACCAAGATCGCGGATGTACCTCCTGCTAAGTACAATCCGGGTGCAACTGTGAAGAACAGTCTGGTGTCCAGCGGATGTATCATCAACGGAACTGTGGAGAATTCTGTTCTGTTCCGTGATGTATTTGTAGGAAATAACTGTGTGATCAAAAACTCTGTGATCCTTAATGACGTATATCTTGGAGATAATACGCATATTGAGAATTGCATTGTTGAGAGCCGGGATACCATCCGGGCGAATTCATATTACTGCGGCGAAGAAGGAGAAGTGAAGATCGTCGTAGAGAAAAACGAACGCTACGTATTATAAATGCGGAAGATCAGTTTTCCGCAGATACGGTTAGCGAAATGAAAGGGGCAAGTAGCAATGAATATTACAGATGTACGTGTGAGGAAGGTAGCAAAAGAAGGGAAAATGAAGGCCGTTGTGTCTGTCACAATAGATGATGAGTTTGTGGTACATGACATCAAGGTGATCGAAGGCGAGAAGGGGCTGTTCATCGCAATGCCAAGCCGTAAGGCAAGCGACGGTGAATATCGTGACATCGCACATCCGATCAATTCAGCAACAAGAGAGCAGATCCAGACGATCATCCTGGACAAGTATCAGGAAGTAATGGCTGAGGAAGCTGAGAATGAGGTTCTTATGGAGGCTGCGGAGTAAGAGAAGCAGCTTCAGGGGGGATTACATCAGAGAAGTATTCTCGTAGCTGATGATCTTTGGATTGAAACAGCATAGAATAAAAACTGCCGTTTTACAGATAAATCTGTGAGAGGGCAGTTTTTTTATGCTCCGGAAAACAAAAAAACGCTTTTCAGTTCATAAAAATTTAAATTATTACGTATTTGTTACAGAAATAAAATAAAATTATTGCTTTTTATGAAAAATGTGTTATACTAGAATCCATGAAAGGATGAAAGGTGTTTATATGAAGAATAGAAAAGTTTTCACATTACTGCTTACAGGTATGCTGACCCTTTCCATGGGAAGCACCGTATATGCATCAGGTACAGACGCTGCGATCGCAGAGGCACAGGCGGAGAAACAGGCCGCTGAGGAGGGTCTTGCGCAGGTACAGAGCAGCATCGGCACACTGGAGAGCAAGAAGCAGGAGCTGGAGAGCTATCTGGCTGATTTAAACGCACAGTATGAGGATCTTACCAACAGCATTTCTGAGCTTAGTATCCAGGCTGCTGAGAAGGAAGATGAATTAAATAAAGTAAAAAAAGAACTGAAAAAAGCAAAGAAAGCTTCTGCAGATCAGTATGAATCCATGAAGCTTCGAATCGCATATATGTATGAAAATGCCGGAACTTCCGCACTGGAGACATTGCTTTCTTCCGAAAGCCTTGCAGAATTTCTCAATCGCGCGGAGAATGCGATCCAGATTTCTACATACGACAGAGACATGCTGGATAAATATGTGAGTCTTCAGAAGAATATCCAGGAGAATGAGAAAAAGGTTGAGACGGAGTCCGCAGAGATCGATGATCTGATGACGGAGCGTGCAGCCAAACAGCAGGAAGTGCAGTCCATGGCTTCCAGCACAAGCGATGATATTAACTCTTATGTAAACCAGATCAGCGCCAGCCAGGAAGAGGCTCAGCAGCTGATGGCAGATATCAGTAATGCAGACAGCAGTATTACCGCTCTGGTACAGCAGGCAGAGGCGGAGAAGGCTGCAGAAGAGAAAGCTAAGGCTGAAGCGGCAGCAGAGGCTGAGAGACAGGCAGCAGAAGCGGCATCCCAGGAAGAAGCCGATCAGGATAACGAGGACAGTGAAGAGGCTGATTCTGACGATGATTACGGCTATGATCCGGAGGAGGATACAACCGAGTCTTCCAGCAGCTCTACAAGTACAGACATTGTTGTAGAGGAGGAAGAGGAAGCGGATGATGTACAGTCCGGAAGTTCCGAAGATGTTTCCGAGGACAGCTCCCAGGAGGAGGTTTCTGAGGAGGTTTCCAATGATGAGACAGCTTCCGAGGAGACGGAAGATGCCTCTGCGGATACGTCCGATTCCGGTTCTTCCGGTCAGGGAACATATCTTGGAAACTTTACACTGACCGCATACTGCAACTGTGCACAGTGCTGCGGTACAGCCGGCAATCTTACAGCCAGCGGAACAGTTCCGACAGCAGGACGTACCGTTGCTATGGCAGGTGTTCCGTTTGGGACCAAGCTTCTGATCAACGGCACTGTTTATACGGTAGAGGATCTGGGAACTCCTTACGGACATGTGGATATCTATTGTGGAAGCCATTCTGAGGCGTTAAGCTTCGGACTTCAGTCTGCAGATGTATATCAGGTGGGCTGATCCGGAAAAATCCAGAGGAGAATATTTAAGAGAAATACAGCGCTGCAGGATCGTATGCTGATCCTTGCAGCGCTGCTTTTGTATGCATGACGCAGATATGTGTTTCGTGAAGTGTAGTGTGTGGAAATTCACAAATTTCCTGCAATCCGGAGATTTTACAGATACGGCGTACCCGGGATCTCCGGATAGGTTCCCATACCGATGAGAAGCTCAAGGCCTGTCTGACGGCCTTCCAGTACAGCAGCTTTTACAGCACTGGCATCACCGGAGATGGCGATGATCACTTCATTGGAATGACTGGTACCGATATTCGGAGTCATATATTGTGTAATGGATACTGCTGCGGATTTCACGGCATTATCTGCCATCACAAGACCGATAGCAGCCGGAGAACCTGCCATGAAACCAAATGCTTCACCCAGAGGTGTGTCGAAGGCTTTATGGATAGCAGGACCTGCACTTGCGGAAAAAGCAAACTCCAGGTGGCCGGATTCGCTGATGTAGACCTCACCTGCATATTTGTTAGTCAGTTCCAGAGCCAGAGAAATGGCGTGACGCACGTCGGATACATCATTTCCGCCAAGGACGATATAGTTTCCGTGACCGCCCCAGCCCTTGGTGTCTCTTGGAAGTTCAATGGAAAGGACTTCTGTATTTGTGGCTTTTACTGCATCGTCAATAGCTGTGATCTGGCCGGCAGCGCCTGTTCGGGAACTGAAAAGCCCCAGACAGTGGTATTGGGTACCTACGTTCATCTTTTTAAGCAGAGAATTATCAACTCCGGAGATCACGAGTCCGATTGTGTCAAGGACTGCGGTCCCTACAAATTCAGTCCGTGTGCAGTTGGTGCTGATGTTATGAATATCGTGTATATCCATGTGGAAAAATCCCCCTTTTTGCTGAAAACTCATTGGTTTCAGTATAGCATCAGAGAGGGGAATTTGAAAGTGAAAATTGACAATATCATTTGTAAATGGCAGGTTTACATAGTTGTAAACGGCATTGCAAAATGTAAACTTAAAAAATAAAATTAAGTTGACATTAAAATCCTGCTGTGTTAAATTGTTAACAGCGAAAGAGCGGATATCATTTATAAAGGACAGGAATGATCTTCCGACAGGAAAAGCAGAAAAGGAAAGAAAGGATACAGATTATTATGACAACAGTGGCAGCAGGCAGAAGCAAGACGTATGATCTTGTTTACATTGCAGTTTTTGCAGTAGTGATGGCAGTTTGCTCATGGATTTCCATTCCGGCACAGGTACCGTTTACTCTGCAGACATTCGGAGTATTTATGGCAGTTGGTGTGCTTGGAGGAAAAAGAGGAACTCTGGCAGTTCTGGTTTACGTTCTTCTTGGAGCAGTAGGAGTTCCGGTTTTTGCAGGATTTTCCGGAGGCATTGGAGCTCTTCTCGGAAATGCAGGTGGATATATCATTGGATTTATCTTTTCCACACTTGTTATGTGGGCAATTGAGCACGTTTTTGGCAGAAAGCCGGTTGTTCAGATCATTTCCATGATCGTTGGACTGATCGTATGCTATGCCTTTGGAACCGCATGGTTTATGTTTGCCTACACAAGAAGCACAGGTCCGGTAGGCCTTATGGCAGTTCTTGGCTGGTGTGTGTTCCCATTTATCATTCCGGATCTTATCAAGATCGCACTGGCTTATGTTTTATCAGGAAAGGTACGTAAATATGCAAGATAAAAGCAGTGCTGCGGCATATGCTTCTGATGAGGGCACAGAGGAAATAGTCATTCCTCTGCGCCCTCATCATGGTATGTGCCTGGCGTATTTTAAGGGGGAAGGCTACAGTAACGGTTTTACTGCACATATGGCCGAGATGCTGAAGATTTTTCTGGAGGGAAAGAAAATAAGGCTTCATGTGGATACGGATGAGATCTGCTCTGCCTGTCCGAATAATCTGGGCGGACATTGCGAAACCGGAGATAAAGTGGCAGAGTATGACAATGCCGTGTTGGAAAAATGTGGACTGAAGGCCGGACAGACATTGCACTTCAGCGAATTTACAAAAAAAGTACAGGAAAAAATCCTTGCGATGGATAAACGTAAGGAAATCTGTGGAAACTGCCAGTGGAACAGTATCTGCGAAGAACAGAAGAGCCGCTGGGCATAAAAGAAAGCAAAAATATAGAAATATAAAAAGTATATGATCTGAGAATGCCGGAGGAAATGGCAATGGCTGTTGCATTTCCTGAAATGATGTCTTGGAATATATACTTTTTTTATTTGAAATATCAGATAATAATATAAATATTTTGAAAACAATTTTCAGTTGAGAAAAAAATAACAATAACCGTGAGGCTTTTTTGCCAGATATGTATAGACAAATAATTTAAGCATTGATAAAATGACGATATGTTAGTTTAGACAAACTAAAGCGTGCTTGACAGAGCACTTCTGCAGAAACTGACATATGTTGAATATCCTGCAGAAGAAATTTCAATTAACCAGAGCAGCTGTAAGGTCATGATCTGGTATAAAGTTGTGTAATATAAAAGACAAAGAGGAGGACAGGTATGCATAAGTGGAAGCTTTTTAAGAAGTCAGCTGCACTCGTTCTGAGCTCAGCGGTGATCGCGTCAGGAGTGCCGGTAACGGCAATGGCGTCTGAGGCGGAAGTTTTTAGTGACGTGTCAGAAGAAACACAAGGAGATACAGCACAGGAAGAAGGAGAGAACGAGGATCAGGAGTCTGTTTCCCAGGGCCAGCCGGAAGTTGGTGAAGCTGATATCCAGTCGGAAGAGCCGGAAGAAAGTGATGCAGAAGCTATTCAGGAAGAAGTAGCAGAAATTTCAGCAGAAGAGATTCAACAGGAAGAGGAGCCGCAGATCCAGGATGATACAGAAGAGGTATTCGGTGATGGATAAGCATTTATGGCAGAAGCAGGCGAGGTTCTTCAGGATGCTTCTGAGATCACTGTTGCAGGAGTGAAATATCTCTGGTCCATGCAGCCGGCAGAGGGATATACACAGATAGGAACAACAGGCGTTTATGTAAAAGCAGCAGACGGGCAGACAGCTCTGAGCGGAAAGCTGTACGGAACGACAACCTTAAGTTATTCGGAATTTTATGCCGGGGATACCACTCAGGAGAGCTATGACGCTATCACTTCGGCAACAACGAGTAAAAATCAGATTTTTGCTAATGAGGACAGCACAGAGGTGACCTCTTCCGGATATCAGATCCAGGGTGTGAAGAATGTAAGTGTTGCAGTGGACGCGGAAACCTATGTAGATGCACAGGCGCTGAAAGCTGCTTCCAAGCTTCCGAGAGAGGGTGTCTATACAGAGGCAGCAGATATTACGCTGAATGAAGCACCGTCACAGGAAACAGGACAGTATAAAACTCTGAATACAGACGGAACATATAGTGCAACAAAATTCGATGTAAAAGCAACGGTCACAGATGCATCCGCTCAGATCCGGGCACCGTCGATCTGGGGCGATTACATGCTGGTGGTAAAAGAAGCCGACACAAAATATCTCCGCAATTCCAGACAGGATGATTTTGCTGTAGGCGGAAATACACTGGGAGTGATCCTTGAAACTGCCAGTGGTAAGAAGGTAGGACTTCGTCATACCTATGAAATCTGGGTACAGCCCTACGAACTTGCGTTTTCAGCAGGATCCGGGCTTATCGGGGAAAAAATTTCAAAGGTGACTTATATTACTCCGGACGGCTCCTATGTATATGAGTTCGGAGACAAAGCTCCTTTTGTAAAAAAACAGCCTGAAGCAGGAATGAAGGTACAGGCAGCTTTTGTAAAAGAAAATACAACCCAGGTTAAAGTTGATGACCTTGACAAATATGAAAACCCTAAGGTTTCCGTATACTATACAACAGGAAGTGGTCATGGTAAAAAAACAACATATGTTGTAGATCATGCAGCGGCAGAGAACGGAGTGGTAACCTTTGACAGCAGTGTAGCCAGGGCAGGGGATGAGATCTACACGGTTATGATCTCAAGCGACAATTATGTGGATATGACAAAAAATATCACACTGACTGGCCAGCCGATCACGGTTTCCAATGTTTCCTATTACTGGGTAAAGGGAGCAGTGGATGGATATACACAGATTCCGGGAACAGATATTTATTATAAGGCGGCAAATGGACATCAGGCACTGACAGGAACACTTTACGGTACGGCATCTCTGTCATACGAGGAATTTTATGCAGGAGATGCAACGAGCCGCAAATATGATTCCGTTACATCTGCCACAACCGGAAAAAGCACTGCTTTCGGAAATGCAGATGTTCAGAATCTGACAGAAAATGGTTATGAGATCGCAGGAGTAAAAAAGGTTAATGTAGCTACAGATGCAAAAACGTATGTAGAGGCGCTGATCCTTTCAGAAGCGGGAGAACTTCCGGAAAGCGGAGTATATACAGAAGCAGCAGGGATTACCCTGGGACATACTCCGACGGTAGAGCCTGGGCAGTATAAAACATTGAATACAGATGGAACATACAGTGCTACAAAATTTAATGTAAAAGCAACTGTGACAGATGCGGAGGCAACACTCAATACATCTTCTCATTGGGGAGATTATGAGATCGATGTAAAAGAAACCAGCACAAAATATCTCCGCAACACAAGGAGTGATGCTGATTTTGCAGTTAACTCCGGGATCCAGGGAATGATCCTGGAAACAACAGACGGCGGAAAATATGGTATGCGTCATATGAACGAGATGTGGCTGCAGGTATATGAGGTTGCGTTTGCAAAAGATGCAGGTCTTGAAGGAAAAACCGTAAACAGGATCACGTATATTATGTCAGACGGTGCGTATGTATATGAATTTGCAGATGGTATTTATATCAAACCGCAGGCAACAGAAGAGATGGATGTTTCTCCGGAATTTACGGACAGCACTCATGTAAAGCTTGCAAATCTTGATAAATACAAAAATCCGAAGGTATCAGTTTTCTATACAACAGGTGTCGGATATGCTTCAAAGACAACATATCTTGTACAGGATGGTGTAGCCGCAGATGGAGTGGTTGCTTTGGATTCTACTGTGGCGAGACCGGAAAATGAAACCTATACAGTAAGAGTCTCCAGTGATGATCACGCGGATGTTTCTGTTCAGCTGGTGTATGGAACGATTGCTTTTAAAGAAAATTCAGGAGTTCTTTATATCGGAAGCTCCAGACAGCTTGAAGCAGCAGGCGAAAATTGCGAGGATGTAACATACGCTTCCGATAATGAAACGGTTGCATCTGTAGACGAGAACGGAAAAGTAACTGCAAAAGCAGCAGGAATAGCTGTGATCACAGCAACATCTGCAGCAGGAAAAACTGCACAGTACAAGCTTACTGTAAAAACCCCATCTGTAAAAATGAATGCATCAGCGAAAACGCTTTATGTAAAAGGATCTCCAGCTACGGTGACTCTGAAAGCAACGACCGCAGGTGTTACCGGAAAAGTAACCTATACAAGCAGTAAACCATCTGTTGCAGCTGTAGCCGCAAATGGAAAGGTAACTGCAAAGGCGGCAGGTACAGCTGTGATCACAGCGAAATGCGGAAATTATAAAGCAACCTGCAAGATCATAGTCAAGAAGCCGGCTGTAAAAGCTTCGGCTTCAGCGAAAACTGTATTTGTGGGTGGAACAAGCCAGATTAAAGTGGAAAAAACAGGCGTTAGCGGAAAAGTTACTTATACAAGCAGTAATAAATCCGTTGCAGTGGTAAGCGCAGGCGGAAAAGTAACAGCAAAAAAAGCAGGAACAGCTACAATTACAGTAAAATGCGGAAGCTACAAAGCAACCTGCAGGATCACAGTAAAAAAAGGCAGTCTGAAGATCACATCCAAAACAGCTGTAAGTGTAAAAGCAAAGAAAACAACAGCCATCAAGGCAGCTGCTACTTCAAAGGCAAAGATTACCTACAGAAGCAGCAATACAAAAGTTGCTACTGTAAGCAGCAAAGGTGTTGTTAAAGGTGTGAAAAAAGGAAAAGCTGTTATCTATGTAAGCAGCAACGGAATCACAAAAAAAGTAACAGTTACAGTGAAATAAGCATATATTTCACCTGAATATATTTGATATGTTATAAAGAACCTTTCCCAAAACTGCTTCGGGTCTGCGAAAATGCATGCCCGAAGCAGGAAAAAAGAAAAAATTCGATTTTTTTGAAAAATTTTAATTTTTTCTATTGACAAAGTACAGAAACTCTAATATAATAGCTCTTGCAGTTGAGCAACACACAAACAACTGAAACAGAATAACGAAGCGTGGCTCAGTTTGGTAGAGCGCTGCGTTCGGGACGCAGAGGTCGCAGGTTCAAATCCTGTCGCTTCGACTAACAGCTTGAGAATCCCTTGGTTGAGGGATTCTTTTTTTGCTTGTGAAAAATGAAAGAACGTAAGTTTGTGTTACCTCAATGAGAAAAGAAAGTAGAAAGCCTTTGGTGAATGTCCCGAGCATGGCCCACCAGAGTTTTTTTTATATTTACAGATGAAAATATTCTTGAATGCTTTAAATAGCAGTGCTATAATACAGATATAAAGAACAACCGCCCACAAGGGGTTGACCTTATAAGAGAAGATTAGAAAATCCCACCCTGTACTCGGCCAAAGTTTTGGGGTGGTTTTTCTATGTAAAGAATTACTTACAAAACGTTAATACGAACGTAAGCAATGCTAGAATGAACATGCCAAAAGCCATAAGATCTTTGAAGTCAAAATAATTGTTGTTCATCAGCACCACCTCCATCCTTTTGGGACTAGAGGTCAGCCACCCTGTAACACGATTGTTCCCGTACAGTGTAGCATATACGGAAAATCCTGACAAGCGCAGAATGTTCTAAGATAGTAATGCTTTTTTGAAAAATGCGCAAATTTTCTGTACGTCTTAATTCTTCACCTGTCTGTTAATATTCTGTTTCGGTGTACTGATTCGGGTATAGCCGTATTCTTTCGACTAACAGCTTGAGAATCCCTTGGTTGAGGGGTTCTTTTTTATGTTTGTACATCCTGGAGCTTTTTTCAGTTGATGGAATGATTTCTCTCGATCTTCATATATATTAACGAAACCGAAATACCGGAGGGACGTGCGTTGGCTGGATATCAGCGTTTTGTTGCGTATGTGTACGAGTATCGGAAAGGAAAAAAAGATAGCAGCAGCGGTTATGTGAGGGTGGAGGCCAGAGATAGGAAATGCCGTGTGGAGGTTCATCTGCGCTGCGTTGGACTGGAGCCTGGAAGTCGGTGCAGAGTGTATGGGTTTGTGCGGCAGGAAGGGCTGATGGATGGTATTTTGATCGGAAGCTGTGTTACCGGGCGGGAACGGATCGAGTGCGCACTGGAGACGGATACAGGGGATATTGGAGGCATGGGAAAAAGTCTTCAGGAGCTTGGAGGACTGCTTCTGATCTCCGATGCCGGCGGATTCTGGGGAACGGAATGGGATGATCAGCCGATCCGGCCGGAGAATTTCCGCGAGTGGAAGAAAAAAGAAACGGAATCTCGGAAGGAAACGGAGAAAACAGGAACGGAATATCAGAAGGCGGCGGAGAAAAAAGGCAGAGAGCGGGAAGAAAAGGAAGAAGAAAATCAAAAAGATGGAACCTTGCCAGAAGTGCAGGAAAATCAGAAGGAGTCAGACAGGATCATGACGGTGGAGGAGATTCAGGAGGATGTATTAAAGACATCGGAAACCGGAAATTCATATCAGGCTCCCGGTCCGCATCCGCCGGAACCACCGCGACCAGGCCAGCCATCACCGCATCCGCCGGAACCACCACGACCAGGCCAGCCGTCACCGCATCTGCCGGAACTACCACGGCCAGGCCAGCCGTCACCGCATCCGCCGAAACCACCGCGACCGGAACCATCTCGTCCACTTCCGGGAATACCCTGTGATGATCCCTTTAACGACGGCTATTTCACAGACTGCCGCAAGATCAGACCATCGGACTGCAGTGCCTTATGCAGAAAAAACGGCTGCTTCTGCAGCAACCGTTTTGTCATGTACGGATATCAGAATTTCGGCCATCTTCTGCTGTGCAGAAATCCCCGGGGACAGTACATACTGGGAGTACCCGGTGGATACAGCCAGCAGGAACGGTTTATGGCCAATATGTTTGGCTTTCCCTACTTTAAGGAATGTCCGGATATTCATATCCCAGGCGGAAAGGGAGGATACTGGTACTGTTTTATTAACATCTGATCAGAAAAATTTCGGCATCCATGCAGATAAGCAAACAGTTTTGCAAATCCGCAGATCACAGCTCCATACCACGAATTTCTACTACCGGGATCGTCTGAGACAGGATATCCCGGTAGTTTTTCATTTCTTCCTCGGAGCAGGCAGAGAATCCCGGTATCAGAACTCCGTCGGAATCCCGGTAAGCCTGGAGATAATAAGCTTTTGCACCGCTTAACCACCGGCTGATCTCCTGAAAATCTTTTTCGGAATGAAGTTCCCTCACAACTGTTGTACGAAATTCATAATCAAGGTGTCCGTCCAGCAGCCATCCGGCAGTTTCCCGGATCCCATCCAGATCAGCATGTACACCAGTAAGCACATGATAGTTGGAAGGACAGGCCTTGATATCCATGGCAACCTTGTTGATCAGGTCAGCTGCTGCGAGATTTTTTACCACGGAGGGGCGGGAACCGTTGGTATCGAGCTTCACATCATAGCCCAGCTCCCTGATCCTGCTGAGAAATTCCGGCAGCTCCGGTGCAAGTGTGGGTTCACCACCGGAAATACAGACGCCATCGAGAATCCCCTTTCTTTTTTTTAGAAAAGCTAGGATTTCCTCCTGGGAATATTCAGGCTGGGTGTCAGGCTCCACGACAAGAGCTCCATTCTGGCAGAATGGGCAGCGGAAGTTGCAGCCGCCTAAGAATATGGTACAGGCTACCCTTCCCGGATAATCCAGCAGGGTTGTTTTGTTAAATCCACATATTTTCATAGGAAAATCCCCTTGTTTCTCTTATTTATGATACTACAAGCATACTCTTCCCCGAAAAAAGCTGCAAGCCTTTTTAACCGAATCAAGTAAGTTTCCTGCGGAGTTGCGAAAAGCAGTAAGCAGTAAGCAGAGATGGGGACTTGCTCATGGAAGAAAAAAACATATAATTTATGGGCTACACCTCCTGGGGCTGCATTGACCTTGTCAGTGCATCTACAGCAGAGCTGAAAAAACGCTACGGCTACATCTACGTGGACCGCAACGACGATGGAACAGGTACACTGAACCGTTATAAGAAAAAATCCTTCTATTGGTATAAAGATGTGATCGCTACCAATGGTGAGTCACTTTACAAATAATCTGGTTGCTTGACTTTCCGGAAAAAAGCAGATATAATGCATTCATTGACGCAGACAATGGAGTTCGCGAGAGCTTCCGTTGTCTGCGTTTTTTTTACTGGACTAAATTAGTAAAGACTAACAGGCGAAAAAGGAGGAAGAAACAATGAGACTTACCCCGAAGGAACAGGAAAAACTCATGCTCCATATGGCCGGAAATCTGGCGAAGGAGAGGAAAGAACGCGGACTGAAACTGAATTATGTAGAAGCGCTGGCTTACATCAGCTCCGAACTTCTGGAGCTGGCACGGGATGGCAAAACTGTCGTAGAACTGATGCAGCTTGGAACCACTATTCTCACAAAGGACGATGTGATGGAAGGTGTGGCAGACATGCTTGGTGAGGTGCAGGTGGAGGCAACATTTCCTGACGGAACAAAGCTTGTGACTGTACACAATCCGATTCAGTAAGGAGGAATTGACATGAAGATTGGCGAAATTATTCCCGCAGACAGAGAGATCGTACTTAATGAAGGAAAAAAAACTACAAAGATCCTGGTTGCCAACAAAGGCGACCGTCCTGTACAGGTAGGCTCTCATTTCCATTTTTTTGAAGTAAATAAATGTCTCTCTTTTGACCGTGAGGCTGCATACGGTTATCATCTGGATATTCCGTCCGGTACTTCTGTCCGCTTTGAGCCGGGAGAAGAAAAGGAAGTGCAGCTGACTGAGATGGGCGGCAGAAAACGCGTATTTGGTCTGAATGACCTGACAAGAGCAAGAGCAGCAGAGGACACCAAGAAGGCCTCCATGGAAAAGGCAGCATTAAAGGGATTCTTATAAGGAGGGACATAAATGAGCGTAAAAATTTCCGGTGAAAAATATGCAATGATGTACGGCCCTACAACTGGTGACAAGGTAAGACTTGCAGACACCAGCCTTGTAGTGGAGGTTGAGAAAGATTACACAACATACGGTGATGAAGTGAAATTCGGCGGCGGCAAAACCATCCGTGACGGAATGGGACAATCTGTAAAAACCTGCAGCCGTGACGGCGATCTGGATCTGGTGATCACCAATGCCCTGATCGTGGATACCACAGGGATCATCAAGGCTGATATCGGAATCAAGGATGGAAAGATCGCAGGGATCGGAAAAGCAGGAAACCCGGATATCATGGACGGAGTGACACCTGGAATGACGGTCGGTGCGTCTACAGAGGCACTGGCGGGAGAAGGAATGATCGTCACAGCAGGTGGTATTGATACCCATATCCATTTCATCAGTCCGCAGCAGATCGACTGTGCGCTGTACAGCGGTGTTACCACCATGATCGGAGGAGGAACAGGTCCTGCAGACGGAACCAATGCAACTACCTGTACACCGGGACCGTGGAATCTCCGTATGATGCTGAAAGCAGCAGAGGAATATCCTATGAATCTCGGATTTCTCGGAAAGGGAAACTGCTCAGATGAGGCTCCGCTGATCGAACAGGTAAAAGCAGGTGCCATGGGACTGAAGATCCATGAGGACTGGGGTGCCACACCGGCAGTTATCGATCATTGCCTGAATGTTGCAGATGAGTATGATGTACAGGTTGCGATCCATACAGATACTTTAAATGAGGGTGGATGCGTGGAGGATACTCTTGCTGCGATCGGTGGAAGAACGATCCATACGTATCATACAGAAGGAGCCGGCGGCGGACATGCACCGGATATCATCCGTGCCGCAGCTGCGGGAAATGTTCTGCCATCCTCCACAAACCCGACCATGCCATATACCGTAAATACCCTGGATGAGCATCTGGATATGCTGATGGTATGCCATCATCTGGACAAAAAGATCCCGGAGGATGTGGCATTTGCAGATTCCCGTATCCGTCCTGAGACCATTGCTGCAGAGGATGTCCTCCACGACATGGGAATTTTCAGTATGATGAGCTCTGACTCCCAGGCTATGGGACGTGTAGGTGAGGTTATCACACGTACCTGGCAGACAGCCAGCAAAATGAAGGATGAGCGAGGAGCCCTTCCGGAGGACGAGGGAAAAGGAAATGATAATTTCCGTGTAAAACGCTATATTGCCAAATATACCATCAATCCTGCCATTACACATGGAATTTCCAGCTATGTAGGTTCTGTTGAGAAGGGGAAATTCGCAGATCTTGTTCTGTGGAATCCTGCATTTTTCGGAGCAAAGCCGGATATCATCATCAAGGGCGGTATGATCATCGCTTCCAAGATGGGCGATGCCAACGCATCGATCCCGACTACACAGCCGGTAATGTATCAGCCGATGTTTGCAGCACATGGAAAAGCAAAGAACGAAGCCTGCCTTACCTTTGTTTCCCAGGCTGCATATGAGGCAGGGATCAAAGAAGCCTATGGACTGGAAAAAACAGTAGTTCCTGTAAAAGGCTGCAGAACTATCGCCAAGAAGGATATGGTATTTAACAGCCGTACGCCGAAGATCACGGTAGATCCGGAGACTTATGAGGTAACAGTAGACGGGGAGACTATAACTTCCAAGCCTGCGGAAAAGCTTCCGCTTACACAGCTCTACAATCTGTTCTAAACGACACAGCAATTATCATTCTTTGTCCGGACAGCAGTCCCCTGGTGTTCGCAGGAAGACTTCGGGACTGCCTCCGGACTGACTGACTTTACCATAAGGAGGAAAAAACAGATGTTAGGAGTATGTCTTTTGTTTGTGGGAATCGTTCTGATCAATAATGGAATGTGCACCTTATATAATGTAGACGGAAAATCCACTGCAGTTATGAATATCTTTACAGGTGGACTTTCGCTGTTTATCAATTTTGTGAATCTGGTACAGGGAAATTATTATGCGGCAGGAACAGGCCTTCTGTTCTGCTTTACCTACCTGTTTGTAGCTTTTTCCAGGATCCTGAAGCTGAGTCCGATCCCATTTGCGTGGTTTTCCACATTTGTAGCTGTTAATGCGGTAATATTTGGAACGATCGAGGGATTTCTGGGAAGTAAAGCACTGGGGATCACGCCGGATATCCGTTGGGCAGGAATCTGGTATCTCTGGGCAATTCTCTGGGGAACTGCCTTTGTGGAAGATATCATGGGCAAAAAACTTGGAAAATTTGTTCCGGTGCTTCAGGTGATCGAAGGCGTGATCACGGCCTGGGTGCCGGGAGTGATGCTGCTCCTTGGAGTATGGTAGGAATAGAGGAGAAAATTTATGCTTTGTGAAAAAATTCTGGGAAAATTAAAGGATTTTGATCTGACCGGAAAAATGGTGGAATATGTGGATATTGAGTGGCATGAGGCATTTAAAAGGATCCACAGAAAAACCACGGACAGCGGTCGGGAAGTAGGGATCCGTCTGGATGATTCTGTACTCACAAGAGGACTTTTTCAGGATGATGTGATCTACGCAGATGAAAATCTGGTGATCGCAGTGAATACACCACCCTGCGAGGTGATAGAGGTATCTCTGGAACCGGGACATGAAAAATATGTGGCGAAGGTCTGCTATGAGATCGGAAACCGCCATGCACCGCTTTTCTGGGGAGATCAGGAAAACACATTTATTACGATCTACAATGAGCCGATGATGGTTATGCTGGAAAAGCTTCATGGTGTAAAGGCAGAGAAAAAAACTGTGAAGCTGGATTTTGACCGCAGGATCTCAGCTGCTATACATAATCATCATCACTGAGGAAGCCATATGGACAAAATGAAAGAAATCCGCCGCTTTTTTCTGCTGCAGGTAAACGATGCTCTTTTTCCAATAGGAGGCTATTCCCATTCCCAGGGACTGGAGACATATATCCAGAAGGGAATCGTGCACGATGAAAAAACAGCGGCAGAATATATCAGCAGAAAACTGAAATTGAACCTGGCCTGTACCGATCTTCTGGGAGTGCGTCTGGCTTACGAGTATGCACAGAAGGAAAATGTGGCGGCACTGGATACTCTGGAGGAGATCCTTGGGGCATCCAGGATCCCCATGGAGCAGAGGGAAGCATCCAGAAAAATGGGCTCTCGTTTTACAAAGACGATCTGTAAGCTGCCTCAGGAAAATATCCCTATGGAAAAAAGGAAGATCTTTGAAGAATATCTGGAAGCCCGGAAGGGGAAGCCTGTAAGCCATTGCTGCGCATATGGAGTTTTTTGTGCAGCGCTGGGAATTGAGGAAGAGGAAACTCTGTATCATTATCTCTATGCCCAGACCTCTGCAATGGTGACAAACTGTGTAAAAACCATTCCGCTGAGCCAGAGTGCAGGACAGGAGCTTCTGTGTGGATGCTATGAGGAATTTGAAGAAATACTGTCCTGTATTTCGGACTGTACAGAGGATGACCTCTGTCTGTCGGCTCCGGGATTTGATATCCGGGGAATCCAGCATGAGAAGCTTTATTCCAGACTTTATATGTCGTAAATCAGAGAGGAGCGATTTTTATGTCATATGTAAAAATCGGTGTTGCCGGACCGGTCGGCTCCGGAAAAACAGCATTGATCGAAGCTTTATCAAGAAAGATGGCAGGTGATTATAGTATCGGTGTTATCACAAATGATATTTATACCAAGGAGGACGCACAGTTCCTTGCAAAGAACAGTGTACTCCCGGTAGAGCGCATCATCGGTGTAGAGACGGGCGGATGCCCGCATACAGCGATCCGTGAGGATGCATCCATGAATCTGGAGGCTGTGGATGAGATGATGGAACGATTTCCGGATATCCAGATCCTTTTTATTGAGAGCGGCGGAGATAATCTTTCCGCAACCTTCAGCCCGGAGCTTGTAGATGCAACTGTTTTTGTTATTGATGTGGCTGAGGGAGACAAGATTCCGAGAAAAGGCGGTCCCGGTATCACAAGATCCGATCTTCTGGTGATCAATAAGATCGATCTTGCGCCGTATGTAGGTGCAAGCCTGGAGGTAATGGACCGTGATTCCAGAAAAATGCGTGGGGAAAGGCCTTTTGTTTTTACAAATATCCGCGGAGATGAACATGTGGATACCGTTGTGGAATGGATCAAAAAAAACGTGCTTCTGGAAGATATGTAGGAAAGGCGGAACAACCTTTGACAGAAAATAAATTTGGAAAATTGTCCAGACTGTTTCTGCGGACCGGTTTAAGAGAAGGAAAAACGATTCTGGAGGATGTGTCTTTTACAGCGCCTTATAAGATCATGAATCCTTTTCCCAAGAAAGACGGAGGAATCTCCGTGATGCCTTTGTGCGCATCCGCAGGGATCATGGAGGGAGACAGGCAGGAATTTGATTTTTTTGTGACAGAGGGAACCAATCTGGAGTTCCTGTCACAGTCTTTTGATAAAGTCCATAAAATGAAGGAAGGGGAGGCTGTTCGCCATGTGAAGGCACAGGTGGAAAAGAATGCTGTTTTTTATTATTATCCGCAGCCAGTGATCCCCTATGCACAGTCAGCCTTTGAGAGTACTATGGAATTTGATCTGGCGGATAAAAGCTCCGGGCTGTTTCTGCTGGAGATCATTTCCTGCGGCAGAAAGGCATCTGATGAAAGGTTCCGGTACCGGAAATTTGCTTCCAGAGTAAATATCAGACGGGACGGTCAGCTGATCTACCGTGATAACACCCGCTATGAGCCCCATAAAACGGACATGGAAGGACTGGGAATGTATGAGGGCTATACTCACATGGCAAATATTTTTCTGAGTGGTCCGGCCATGAATATGCAGGAGCAGATATGGGAAGTCCTGGAAAATGAAAAAGAATGCGCGGGTGGTGTGACTCAGCTGGTGCAGGGAGATCTTGCTGTCCGTATTCTGGGACATCGGGCACAGAAGCTGCAGGAAACAGCCGAGGAAATAAAAGCGATCTTTGAAGAAACAAATAGTGGTAATGAATAAGAAAACGCTGCAGAAATTAGTGTGGAAAAATTTCTGTGGCGTTTTTTGTGTTGCAAATATCTGTTTTGCAGCAGATTGACATGAAATACCGGAAAAGCTATAATCGAACGGACAGAAGGCTGAGAGCAGTCTTAGTATGAACAGATAGAATCCCGGAGCTTTTTCCGGAATGTGAAGTTACAGGAGGAGTAAAAACGTGACAGATCAGGAACGTTTTATGAAAGAGGCAATCCGCCAGGCAAAAAAGGCCCGTGCATTGGAGGAAGTGCCGATTGGCTGCGTGATCGTGCATGAGGGAAAGATCATAGCCAGAGGCTACAATCGCCGCAATACAGATAAAAATACCTTATCTCATGCAGAGCTTAATGCTATCCGAAAGGCCAGTAAAAAGCTGGGAGACTGGCGTCTGGAGGGATGCACCATGTATGTAACGCTGGAGCCTTGTCAGATGTGTTCCGGTGCACTGGTACAATCCAGGATCGATGAGGTGGTGATCGGCTGTATGAACCCGAAAGCAGGCTGTGCCGGATCTGTGATGAATCTTCTTCAGATCGAAGGATTTAATCATCAGGTAAAGATCACAGAAGGGGTATTGGAAGAGGAATGCTCCGAAATGCTTTCCACATTTTTCAGGGAACTGCGGGAGAAAAAGAAGCAGGCAAAAATTCTGAAGAAGCAGGAAGCAGAGCGCCTTGCCGGGCAGACACAGTCAGAGAGAGCGGAACAGAACGAAAAGTCCCGGGAGATTTACTCTTGACAGAATCCTGTGAAAATATCAAAATAAAATCATAAATGGATTTCGCTATTACAGACAGAAAATCCATTCAGGTCAAACGAAAGTCGTTGATACAGGAACGACAGAAAATGGAGGAACAAAAAATGGAACTTGAAGCTTTAAGAAAAGACATGGTAGCAGCAATGAAGGCCAAAGATAAGGTAACAAAGGAAGCAGTTTCCGCACTGATCGCAGCAGTAAAAAAAGCTGCCATTGATGAGGGATGCCGTGATGACATCAAAGGAGAGCTTGTAGACAAAGTTATCCTGAAAGAGCTGAAAACAGCAAAAGAGCAGATCGACACCTGCCCTGCAGAACGTACAGATTTGAAAGAGGAGTATCAGGCAAGATATGATATCATTGCGAAATATGCTCCGAAGCAGATGGATGAAGCAGAGATCAAGGCTTATATCGAGGAGAAATTTGCAGATGTTCTGGCAACAGGAAATAAAGGCCAGATCATGAAGGCAGTTATGGGAGATCTGAAGGGAAAGGCAGACGGCAAGCTGATCAATCAGGTAGTTGCCGGATATTGTAAATAAAATAATAGTACAAAAAATCCCGCCGGATCAGTCATAAATGACGGACCCGGCGGGAATGCTGTTTATATAGAGATCATATATTATAACCTTTTTTACGCGCGCCGCACCTCGGAATGGTCTCACAGACGTTACCTTTACAGTTAACTCAGCCCAGGCACCCTCACGGCACACAAGAGCTTCTGCTTAGTGCTGCTGCATTCCTGCCCTGACACGGTTCACAGATTCCTGTTGCGTAAGACCCAGACGTCAACGCCACTTATAAAGGGCTGCTCTGCAAGATACAAGCCTCAGATTGGCATCACCCCTGCTGTAGCGGATTGCAGGTACAGGGCACCGCTATCTCCCCGGCTGCGCGGAATTTAATTATAGACTCTGAAACCAGATTTGTCAAGGTACAGACCGAAATAAATCAGTTCATATTAAGTGTACAGTACTGTACCGCCCCGTTTTTGGTGTTGCGAAGGGTGAAGCTGATATAGGCGGACTGCTTCGCGGAAAGGTTTCCGATACGGAGCGTGGAAGAAGAAGCCCCGCTGTTAGGAGCGTTGTAATTGGTACTATACTGTGTATGGGTCCGGTTGTTGTTGAAAGAAACGCCTGTGATCTTCCAGCCATTTGCAGCGGTGCATTTCATGACAGCATTCTTCTGTGCCTTGTTGGCGTAACGAAAGGCGTTATGGCCGGAGCTTTTGAATTTTCCGGCAAGATTGCCTTTTACACCTGTGATGGAGACGGATTTCAACGGGTTGACATAACGAAGCACCTTGATGGTGGAAGTATAGGTTTTGTTTCCGACCTTGAAGGAAATCTTTCCGGTTCCCGGCTTTTTAACGGCAAAACCGATATTGTAGAAATGATCGGAGTGAGTGTACGGTTTTGCACCCTTGCGGAAAGCCTCCGTGGTACTTTTGAAGCTGCTGGAACCGAAGGAATCCAGTGCGATCACAGAACCGCCGCTGACCACTTTAACATTGGATTTGAGAATGTTCTGTTTAGCAGGAATATTGCTGATCGAGATCTCATCGTATCCCAGGTCCTTTCCGGATGTGGGCATATAAACGATCCGGGTTTTGGAATAATTGATCGCTGCACTGGCGGCGAGAGGAGTCATGGCGCATACCATGGCTGCGGCTAATAAAGCGCAGGATAGTTTTTTGAGGATTTTTTTCATAGGACGCTCCTTTCCTGGTGAAAATTTTCTGTAAACATACGAAAGTTACTGATAATTTTATTTTACGATGAGATACAGGTAAAGTCAATCAATACACTCGCTGTTTTCGTGCTTTTTTGGCTATTGTACACTGCCTGAAAATGCTTTATAATATTATATTGTGTAAAACTCTGTGAAAAGAGAGGATACAGTAGTTGTTCTGCAGAAATACGTCAGGTGGAATATCTGTCTTATATGCAGACAGCAACAAATAAAATGTGCACATAAGAGGGCACAGAATGGAGGACGCTATGATTAAAAGAATCGGTCTGCTGACAAGCGGTGGTGACTGTCAGGCACTGAACGCAACCATGAGAGGCGTTGTAAAGGGTCTGAGCAACAGCGTTGAGAACCTTGAGGTTTATGGATTTGATGACGGATATAAGGGACTGATCTACGGGAAATACCGTATGCTTACAGCCAGGGACTTTTCCGGAATCCTGACTCAGGGCGGAACTATTCTCGGAACATCCAGACAGCCATTCAAACTGATGCGGGTTCCGGATGAGAAGGGACTGGATAAGGTTGAGGCCATGAAACAGACTTACTATAAGCTCTGTCTTGACTGTCTTGTGATCCTCGGCGGAAACGGAACGCAGAAAACCGCCAATCTTCTCCGCGAGGAAGGCCTGAATATCATCCATCTTCCGAAGACCATTGATAATGATATTTGGGGTACAGATATGACCTTTGGCTTCCAGAGCGCTCTGGAGATCGCAACAAATGCCATTGACTGCATCCATACAACAGCTGCATCTCATGGACGTGTATTTATTGTTGAGATCATGGGACATAAGGTCGGAAGCCTTACATTGAATGCCGGTGTTGCAGGCGGAGCAGATGTGATCCTGATCCCGGAGATCCCATACGATATCAATAAGGTTGCAGAAGCCATCCAGAAGCGTAACAAGGCAGGCAAGCGTTTTACCATTCTTGCAGTAGCTGAGGGAGCTATCTCAAAAGAAGATGCAGAGCTTCCGAAGAAAAAATACAAAGAAAAGCTTGCGGAAAGAGCGAAGAAATATCCGTCTGTATCCTATGAGATCGCAGACCAGATCCAGCAGGTGACCGGAAGTGAGGTACGTATCACAGTTCCGGGACATATGCAGCGAGGCGGAGAGCCATGTGCATATGACCGCGTTCTTTCCACAAGGATCGGTGCCGGTGCAGCGCAGGCGATCATGGATGAGGAATACGGTGTTATGATCGGTGTCATCAATGGCAAGATCAAGAGGGTTCCTCTTGCTGAATGCGCAGGCAAGCTGAAGATGGTATCTCCAAAGGATCAGCTTGTAAAAGCAGCCAAACAGATCGGAATCAGTTTTGGCGATTAATGAATTATGAGTCATCTGGCCGCCGCGGGAGTCTTTCCGCGGCGACTGTGGCGAAGAGAAGGAGAGTTTTATGAGTTATACTGCTCTTTACCGTAAATTTCGTCCCGACAATTTTGACGATGTAAAAGGACAGGATCATATTGTGACAACACTGACCAACCAGATCAAGGCGAACCGTATCGGACACGCATACCTGTTCTGCGGAACGCGTGGTACCGGAAAAACTACGGTTGCAAAGATCCTGGCGAAGGCAGTAAACTGTGAACATCCTGTAAATGGCAGCCCCTGCAATGAATGTGCCATGTGCAAGGCCATTCAGGCGGGAACTGCCATGAATGTGATCGAAATCGATGCAGCCTCCAACAACGGTGTTGATAACATCCGTGAGATCCGTGAGGAAGTGGCTTATCGTCCAACAGAGGGCAAATACAAGGTTTATATCATCGATGAGGTGCATATGCTCTCAACAGGTGCATTTAATGCTCTTCTGAAAACATTGGAGGAGCCGCCTTCTTATGTTATTTTTATCCTGGCGACTACAGAGGCTCACAAGATACCGATCACAATACTGTCCAGATGTCAGCGCTATGACTTTCACCGGATATCCATTGATACCATTGCTGCCAGACTTTCCGAGCTTCTGACAGCAGAAGGGGTGGAAGCAGATGAGAAGGCTGTACGCTATGTGGCAAAAAAAGGCGACGGGTCCATGCGAGATGCCCTGAGTCTTCTGGATCAGTGTATTTCCTTTTATCTGGGACAGGTGCTTACTTATGATAAAGTCCTGGATGTTCTGGGAGCTGTGGATACAGAGGTATTCAGCAGACTTCTCCGAAAGGTTCTTTCCGGCGATGTGACAGGTTCCATCCATGTGCTGGAGGACCTGATCACAGGCGGCCGGGAGCTGGGACAGTTTGTATCAGATTTTACCTGGTATATGCGAAATCTTCTGCTTGTGAAGACTTCCGAAAATCCGGAGGAAGCCATTGATGTTTCTTCTGAGAATCTGAAGCTTCTGAAGGAAGAGAGCGGGATGACAGATGTGGAGACGCTGATGCGTTACATTCGTATTTTTTCCGATCTGTCCAATCAGATCCGTTTTGCAAGCCAGAAGCGTGTATTGGTGGAAATCGCACTGATCAAGCTGTGCAGACCGGCCATGGAGACAAATCTGGACTCTGTTCTTGACAGGCTTCGTGTCCTGGAAAAGCAGATGGAGGAACGGCCTGTGCAGCAGGTGATCGTTCGGGAGAGCGAGGCCGGTGGAGCCGGGGAACCGGGGACGGCAGTGACCGGTGCAGCAGCGGTACAGCAGCAGAAACCACAGAAGGCAGCCCCTGAGGATCTTCAGAAGATCGTGGCAGGCTGGCGTGCCATCGTGGGTCAGACTACCGGACTTTTCAAGCAGTCCCTGCAGCGTGCAGTCCCCAAGTATAACGGAGAAACAGGAGATCCCATCCTTTATGTGGAATTCCAGGATTTTCTGGGGATGAATTATGTAGACAATCCGGAGGCGAAGAAAGAGCTTCAGGACATTATTGCTGCCCGGACAGGCAAAAGCGTGGAGATACATATGCTGGTAGCCAACAAACATCAGCACACCAATCTCGCGCAGATCACAGTAGACGATGCACTTCGGGAGAATATCCACATGGATATCGTAGTGGAAGAAGACCCGGATGAGGAGTCATAAATCCGTAAACAAAAAACAGGAGGAAAGTATTATGGCAAAAAGAGGTGGATTTCCTGGCATGGGTATGCCGGGAAACATGAATAATCTTATGAAACAGGCGCAGAAAATGCAGCGTCAGATGGAAGAAAACCAGAAAGCTCTTGAGGAAAAAGAGTTTACAGCAACAGTAGGCGGCGGAGCTGTTTCCGTTACAGTTTCCGGTAAACGTGAAATAACAAAGGTCACACTTTCCGAGGAAGCGGTAGATCCGGATGATATCGAGATGCTTGAGGACATGATCGCGGCAGCAACAAATGAGGCGCTCCGTCAGGTTGAGTCCGAGTCAGCAGCAGTGATGTCCAAACTCACAGGCGGCCTTGGCGGTCTTGGCGGAGGTCTTCCTTTCTGATGGAATATTACAGCAGCCATATCAATAAACTTATTGAGCAGCTTTCCCATCTTCCGGGGATCGGAGCCAAATCTGCCCAGCGCCTTGCATTTCATATCATGAATATGCCGAAGGACCAGGTTGAGCAGCTGACCGCCTCCATTACCGATGCAAGGCAGAATGTTCAGTACTGTAAGTGCTGTTACGCGCTGACAGATCAGGAGCTTTGTCCGATCTGCGCCAATCCCAAAAGGGATCACAGCACGATCATGGTAGTTGAGAATACCAGGGATCTGGCAGCATATGAGAAAACAGGTAAATTTGACGGTGTATATCATGTACTTCATGGTGCGATCTCCCCGATGCTTGGGATCGGGCCGGATGATATCAAACTGAAGGAACTGATGAAGCGCCTTCAGGGGGATGTAAAGGAAGTTATTGTGGCAACCAATTCCAGTCTTGAAGGTGAAACGACAGCTATGTACATCAGTAAGCTGATCAAACCGACCGGGATCAAAGTAAGCCGTATCGCCAGCGGAGTTCCGGTGGGCGGTGATCTGGAGTATATTGATGAGGTGACACTTCTCCGGGCACTGGAAGGAAGAGTGGAGCTTTAACCGGATCAGGTAAAAAATTCCCTGAGGGATTGCAAAAAGTGATAAGCAGCCAGGAAATTTCCCCAGGTTATAAAGGAGGTGAGACTGGTGGCAAAAAAGAAAGCAACCTCATCGGATGTGGCAGCACGCGCAGGAGTTTCCCAGGCAACGGTATCCATGGTGCTGAACCGGAAATATAATGTTTCTTTTTCGAGAGAAACTGTGGAGCGGGTGGAGCAGGCGGCCAGAGAGCTTGGCTATGAGCTTCCCGGACGTCGGAAACAGAAAGCTGACAGAAAAGAAAAGCTGATTGTTGTTTTCTGCCCCACACTCACCAGTCCCTATTATGTACTGCTGCTTCAGGGGATAGAGGCTGTGGCCAATGAGCAGGGATATGGGGTATTTATCTGCAACACCCAGCGCGATGCGGGGCTGGAAGAAAAATATCTCCGTATGATGCAGACCATGCGGCCGGCAGGGATCATCTATACCTGCAATCCTCATCCGGATTTCCAGCATCAGGTAGAAAAGATTGCAAAAGAAACACCGCTGGTCATCATCAGCAACAAGGAAAAAACAACCACGGTAGATGCTATCAATCAGGACAACACAGTGGTAGGAAGGCTGATGGCCAGACATCTTCTTGATCTGGGGCACACGGATGTGGCATTTATCACGCCGCCACTTACCAGACGGCAGTGGCAGCGATCCAAGCGTGTGGAGGGCTTTGTCCGCGAGTTTGAAAAAGAGGGAAAAAAGGATCATGTGCTCATCAAGGCGGCAGATGAGTCCAATGACAGAAAGATCCCGCGGATGGATTCCGAGTATGCCATGGGCTACGAGCTGACCATGGAGCTTCTCCAGGAAGGACAGAAATTTACGGCTATCGCAGGACAGAATGACATGATGGCCATAGGCGCCATTGATGCGCTGCATGAAATGAGGATACACGTTCCGAAGGATGTTTCTGTCATAGGGTGCGACAATATTTTTTATTCTGGCATCCGCAGGATCTCCCTGACAACCATTGATCATTTTGTTGCGCTGAAAGGAAGAGATGCCTGTGACATCATCATCCGTAAGATCGACATGAATGATAAATTTTACCTGGATGAAAGACCTGCCAGCCTGTATAATATCGAATATACCCCGAAGCTGATCACGCGCCGCACGACGGGGTATGCAAGACTGGACAGAAACCAGTCTGATGAACAGAAAAATAAATAATGGCGCAAAAATTATTAATAATAATATATAGAGAGAGTTTCCATGACACATTTGAATAGAAACCTTGTTAGCTACGATAATTACGGCGATATTCGAATTGAGGAAAATGGAAAGAAGCTGTTTTGGGTGAAAAAATTGACAGGCACTATTAATAAAACGTTATTTTATTAATAAAATATTTATTAATAAAAAACAGGTGCCTTGACCCCCGCAATGAGTTTGTTATAATGGAATCATCAAGAAAAAGAACGAACGTAAACAGGAGGAAAAAACAATGAAATTTTTTATCGACACAGCTAAAGTAGAAGATATCAGAGAAGCAAATGACATGGGAGTTATCTGTGGAGTTACAACAAACCCGTCTCTGATCGCCAAAGAAGGAAGAGACTTCAACGAGGTGATCAAAGAGATCACAACGATCGTTGACGGACCGATCAGCGGTGAGGTTAAAGCTACCACAACAGATGCTGAGGGAATGATCCGTGAGGGACGTGAGATCGCAGCGATCCATCCGAACATGGTTGTTAAGATTCCTATGACAACAGAGGGACTGAAGGCAGTTAAGGTTCTTTCCTCTGAGGGAATCAAGACAAACGTTACTCTGATCTTTTCTGCTAACCAGGCACTTCTTGCAGCAAGAGCAGGTGCTACATATGTATCTCCGTTCCTTGGAAGACTGGATGACATCTCCACAGATGGCGTTGAGCTGATCCAGCAGATCGCTGAGATGTTTGCAGTTGCAGATATCCCGACAGAGATCATCGCAGCAAGCGTTCGTCATCCAATGCATGTAACTGCATGTGCACTTGCAGGCGCAGATATCGCTACGGTACCGTTCAAGGTAATTGAGCAGATGACACATCATCCGCTGACAGATGCAGGTATCGCTAAATTCCAGGCTGATTACAAGGCAGTATTCGGTGAGTGATCGAAACCTCTTTTATATACAAATTCCCTGTGAACAGCAGGGCACTAAAAAGGAGACATTAATAACATGGATAAGTTAGAACTTCAGAAAGTTGCCAACGAAGTCCGCAAGGATATCGTAACAGCAGTCCATGCAGCAAAGGCCGGCCATCCGGGCGGATCCCTTTCTGCAGCAGACGTGTTCACCTATTTATATTTTGAAGAGATGAACATCGATCCGAAGGATCCTAAGAAGGCAGACCGTGACCGTTTTGTCCTTTCCAAAGGACATACAGCACCGGGACTCTATTCTGTACTTGCAGAGAGAGGATATTTTCCAAAAGAGGATCTGAAAACACTTCGTCATCTGGGCTCCTATCTTCAGGGACATCCGGATATGAAGCATATTCCGGGCGTTGATATGTCCAGTGGTTCTCTTGGTCAGGGAATCTCTGCAGCAGCAGGTATGGCTCTTTCTGCCAAACTCAGTAATGATGACTATCGAGTATATACATTGCTGGGTGATGGTGAGATCGAGGAAGGCCAGGTGTGGGAGGCAGCTATGTTCGCAGGCTTCCGTAAACTGGACAACCTGGTTGTGATCGTAGATAACAATGGACTTCAGATCGATGGTGACATTGCAGATGTATGCTCCCCGTATCCGATCGACAAGAAATTTGAAGCTTTCAATTTCCATGTGATCAATGTTGCGGACGGCAACGATATGGATCAGCTGAAGGCTGCTTTTGATGAGGCAAGAGCTACAAAGGGTATGCCGACAGCTATCATCATGAAAACAGTAAAAGGTAAAGGCGTTTCCTACATGGAGAACGCAGTAGGCTGGCACGGAAAAGCTCCGAATGATGAGCAGTATGCACAGGCAATGGAAGATCTGGAGAAGGTAGGTGAAGCATTATGTCAGAAGTAAAGAAAATCGCAACGAGAGCAAGCTACGGCAGTGCCCTCATAGAATTAGGAAAAAAACACGAGGATCTTATCGTTCTTGACGCTGACCTTGCTGCAGCTACACAGACAGGTATGTTTAAAAAAGAATTCCCGGAGCGTCACATTGACTGCGGTATCGCAGAGTGCAACATGATGGGTATTGCAGCAGGAATCGCTTCCACAGGTAAGGTTCCCTTTGCAAGTACTTTTGCAATGTTTGCAGCAGGACGTGCTTATGAGCAGGTTCGTAACTCCATCGGATATCCGAAGCTGAATGTAAAGATCGGAGCAACTCACGGCGGTATTTCTGTAGGTGAAGACGGCGCCACACATCAGTGCTTGGAGGATTTTGCCCTGATGAGAGTGATTCCGGGCATGGTCGTTGCAAGTCCTTCTGATGATATCGAAGCAAAAGCTATGGTTGCTGCTGCTTACGAGCATCAGGGACCGGTATACATGAGATTCGGACGTCTTGCTGTTCCGGTTATCAATGACAGACCGGATTATAAATTTGAGCTTGGTAAGGGCATCGTTCTCCGCGAGGGAAAAGATCTTACCATCATCGCAAACGGACTTTGCGTTGCACCGGCTCTTGAAGCAGCTGAGAAGCTTGCAGCAGACGGAATCGATGCAAAAGTGATCAATATCCATACCATCAAGCCTCTGGATGAGGACCTTGTTGTTGCAGCTGCCAAAGAAACCGGCAAGGTTGTAACTGTTGAGGAGCATTCCATCATCGGCGGTCTTGGCGGAGCTGTATGCGAGTGCCTGGCTGAGAAGGCACCGGTACCGGTTAAACGTATCGGAATCCATGATGTATTCGGTGAGTCCGGTCCGGCATTAGAGCTTCTTCATAAATACGGTCTCGATGCAGAGGGTATCTATAAGCAGATCAAGGAGTTCGCATAATCAAGATCAACAGGGGATAAGTCTGTTTCTGCAGGAAGTATCTTAAGGATTCCACAGGCGATCACATCTGCAAGTGCTACCACGGTGGAGAGCCGGGTAGTCTGCAGGGTAAGCTGCTCCATGATTCCGGCAGTATTTACAATGCCGGTGATATGGATGTCCCCTACAGGTGGAAGATCTTTCTGAACACCAGCACCTGGGTAAAGTGCACCATTTCCAATGGTCACATAGCCCAGGTGTTTTTTTTGTCCGAGAGAAGCATCTATGGCGATTACAAGGGCGTGTGGATGAAGCCTTGTGATAAGCGATGAAGTTTTTTCCAGGTTCAGGGCATGGACTGGGCAGGAAAGAGTGCCGTAGACAAAAATATGTCCGGTTTCATGAGGATGAAGAAGGTGTCCGATATATGGGCCTAAACAATCTCCGGTAACACGATCACTGCCAATGCATAAAAACACGATCTCGGTCCATTTTTTAGGACAGTGAAGAATGCATTTTTTCAGAAGATAAGCAATCTCGCCGGATGAACCGTTTTTTCCGGCATCAATGTAAAAAGCCATGAGAAACCTCGATTCTTTTTTCACTCTATCATATCCTGAAAAAAGGAAAAATATGCATGGTGCGGAATCTGTCGCTAAATTCTGTGGACAGACTCTTACATTCTGCTAAAATCCGCATTTTTACTGTGCTATGCTTGGACAGAAGGAGTGATATGAGATGATAGAAGTCATTTATAAGGAGGACACAACAGAACAGGAAGCCGCACAGGAATCGTTTTCCATGCCTAGAAATGTAAGGCAGATCGGGCTGGCGAACGGAGATTACAGGATTTATATAGAAGATTATGTATACACATTTCTCTGCAGCCTGGCAGAGGATGAAAAGCCGGAAGGCCAGGGAAGTGTGGCGGTACTTACAGGTGAAATTCAATGGACTGCAGATATGACCTGTATTTTTATAAAAGGTGCCATTGCAGCAGACGGCATGGAGGCTGCGGCAGAACATATTGACTTTTCGGAAAAACTCTGGCAGAAACTGCAGGAGGATAAGGATCAGTATTTTCCGGAGCAGGAGATCGTGGGATGGTTTTTTGCACAGCCTCAGATAGCAATGGAGATCACGGAGCTTTTTGTGAAAGTACATCTCAGACATTTCGGAGGGGAAAAGATCCTGATGCTGATGGATCCTGGAGAACGGGAGGATGCCTTTTTCCGTTATGATGGCGGCATGATGGCAAAACTGAGCGGGTATTATATTTATTATGAGAAAAATTCTCAGATGCAGACGTATATGATCGAACGCAGCCAGAAAGAGGGCGGAGAAGCATCCGAGAAAGTGGAGGACAGGGCTGTCAGAAATTTCAGAAAGATCATAGACAGTAAAAATCCGGAGGAACGGGGAGAAGAGAAAACTTCTGCTTTTTCTTATGCGGCTACGGTGTGTCTGGCACTGGCAGTTCTTGTGGCTGGAGTGGGCTTTTATCGGAATCAGCAGGAAAAAACAGAGGTTCCGGAAGATTATCGCGCTGCTTCTGCTTCGGTGGTGCAGATAACACCTGCAGTAACAGAACCGGTGCAGAGTGTATCGATTTCGCCAAAGGCAGTGCAGACGCAGAAACCGGTGCAGACACAGGAAGCTGTGCGGGGAACTCCGGCCCCGACGGAAACCACACAGAAAAGAGAAAAAATCTCAATAACACCGGAACCTCGAAGGTCAAAAAAACAGTCTGTTTCAGAAGCAACGCAAAAAAAGGATAATAAAACAGAAGAGACTTCAGTGGCTGCAGAAAATCCAAGGGAAACTTATGTGATCCGCCCGGGAGACACCTTGTATCAGATCAGTCTGAACCGCTATGGCACTGTAGAGGCGATGGAACAGATCTGTGCATTAAACGGAATTTCTGCCAATGAGATCATTTATCCCGGGCAGGTAATTGTACTACCCTGATGGAGTGTGCTATAATAACTGGAAAACCAATTACAAAATAAAATACTTAAGGTAAGGGATACAGTTGTGAATATCATAAAAAAAATACAGAAAAAACAAAAGCGCAAAAAGCTGATGAGGCAAAAAGCCAGGCTTGCACAGGAACAGGCTGCACAGGAAGGCGCTCACTACGGGAGAACTTCTCATCGCCGAAGAATTTCAAGAAAGGGGAAAAAGGTGATCACAGCGGCAGTGATCGCTGCAGCAGTCTGCCTGGTTTTTCTCTATGCAGAAAAAAGAAGCTATCACAGCTATAAAGTATTAAATACAAGCGAACAGGAAGATGTTGTGTCCACACAGTATGTGGACATGGATGGAGATATCCTGAGATACAGTCCGGATGGAGTATCTGTTGTGGACAACAGCATGAATACGATCTGGAATGAAACCTATACAATGCAGAATCCTATTGCAGATGTGAATGGAAGCAGGGCGGTTGTTGCAGACAGCGAGGGAACATCGCTTTATATCTGCGACAAAAAAGGTGTGACCGGAACTGTAACAACATCTTATGCTATTGTAAAAGTGCGGATCGCATCGAATGGAATGGTTGCAGTGATCCTGGACAATGATGATAATACCTGGATCAATTTTTATAATCCGGATGGCAGTCTGGTCGCGGAAAATCTGACTAAGATCGATGATCCGGGATATCCCATGGATGTAGCAGTGTCTGATAACGGAGTGATGATGGTAACATTCCAGTATGTTGATGGAAGCAAGACTACCAGCTATGTGGCATTTTATAATTATGGGGATGTAGGGCAGAATGAGGATGATCGGATCGTAAGTGGTTATACCTATGAGAATGTAGTGATCCCGCAGGTGGAATGTATCAGTGACAGTAAGTATATTGCTTTGCGAGATGATGGATTTTCTACTTACCAGGGAAGCCAGATCCCCAAAGAAAGCAAAACAGTCAATGTAAAACAGGAGATCGTAAGTACATTTTTCAGTGATGACAGGATTGGCCTGGTATTTAAAAACAATAATAAAGATGATCTGTATACAATGGAAGTCTATAGTATGAGCGGACAGCTGAAATTCCGTAAAAATTTCAATATTCCATATACGACTATAAAAATGAGCGGAGATAATATCATCATGTATAACAGCTCGCAGATCTGCGTGATGAACAACCGTGGCGTACAGAAATATGCCGGAAATGTAGATGGAACGATCCGGGATTTCTTTAAGATCGGATGGAATAAATATCTTATGGTACTGGATACAGGCGTCAGCACCATAAAATTCAGTTAAGGGGGCAGATATGAACTGGACATGGCTTGGACTGGCTGTGCTGGTCCTGCTTGCCTTTTCCATGGTGGATGGATACAGGCATGGCTTTGTAAAAGAAGTAGTATCTGCATTGCTTGTTCTGATCTCCGTTGCTCTGGTATGGCTGATCAATCCTTATGTGAATCAGTTCATACGTGAGAATACGTCTGTTTATGAAAAAATCCAGACTGCCAGCGGATCATTTGTGGATTCTCTGGCAGATGGAAAAGAAACCATGGATGAGGAGGAACAGAAGGCATTGATCAGCAGTATGGATATTCCGGATCTCCTCCAGAAGGGGATAACAGAAAATAATACGGCATTGGTGTATCAATATCTGGCGGTTAATACATTTGCAGGGTATATTTCCGGATATCTGGCCAATGTAGCAGTGAACTGTCTTTCTTTTTTGGTATCATACATACTTTCCTCAATCCTGATCCATGTGCTGGCGTATGCCATGGATCTCCTGGCAAGATTGCCGGTCATCCGTGGGATCAACAAAATAGCCGGCGCCGTAGTAGGAGGCATGAAGTGTATTGTTTTTGTATGGGTCGGAATGCTGGTACTTACGATTTTATGCAACACGGAAATAGGGCAAAAGGGTCTGGGACTGATCCGGGGTGATACAGTACTGGATTTTCTTTATGATAAAAATATTTTTATCCGTATTTTTACAGGAATATTTTATGGTGGGTAAAAGAAACCGCATTTTGCAGACGGAAAAGCACCAGGATACAGGTGGTGACCATGTCTGTGAAATGCGTTTTTTGGCGAAAAAATACGTTTTTCAGAAAAAAATGAAATTTATGTAAAAAACATGTTGACAGCTAATGGAAAAAATGCTATTCTATCAGAGTTGTTAGGAACAAATTGTTTTTAAGAAACAGATAAATATATCTGCTTTCAGAAAAAATAAAAAGTAGTTGACAAAAGACAGAAGATATGATAAAGTATCCAAGTCGTCAACGAAACGACAACAAAATCTTAACTCAAAAATGTTTGAAAAAAACTTAAAAAAGTGCTTGACAAACAAAAAGAGATGAGATAAAATAAACGAGCTGTCTGAGAGACAGACACAACAAACCTTGATAACTAAACAGTGAAACACATACGATTCTCGAAAATTTCTTTACATTTAAAGAACGGTTTAAACAAACCAAAAGCAGT